>NZ_LGYY01000112.1:0-9333 GCF_001308045.1 Shewanella sp. Sh95 | reverse complement strand
TTGGAGGTACTCAGGCGGCCTGATTATCAAATCACGGAGAAAGAATTGCTGGCGGCCTGGGTATTATTCGCCAATCAGTTGCTCAAATATGGCTATGCTATGGCTGATTTATGAGGGGATCCTTCAGAGCTGCGCCTGCTTTACTCAAAGGATTGGTGAAAAAGACTGTTGGTTTGAATTTAGATGATATTAAAGTTGAAGGTGAGCCAAAAAGTGATGACAAATTCATTTCTGATACTTTAAGTGAATCTGCCGCCGCAGTTGCACAATGCTTAGTAAAAGACCACAACGATAAATTGCAGTCAGTCAACTATTTGCGAAATGAAATTAAAGCGTTAATTACGGCAGTCATTGCACATAAGCAAGGTGCTTTAAAAATGCCTGCTTTTATCTTTATTGATGAACTCGATCGCTGTCGACCTAGTTATGCCGTAGAAATGTTGGAAGTGGTTAAGCACTTCTTTGAATTAGATAATATTGCCTTTATTGTGGCGACTGATACTGAACAACTACAGCATGCGGTGAAAGCAGTTTATGGTGATGGCTTTGATGCTCAAACCTATTTAGGTCGGTTCTTTAGGCGGCGCTACTCGTTAACCGAGCTTTCTCGCTATGAATTTGTAAGCCATATTACTGAAAATAAAGTCACTTATAATCCTAAGTGGAAGGAATTTGTACCTAGCCTAGCTGAATTAGATGACTTTACTAATGTGGTTTCTATTGTGGCGGATAGATTTAGGCTTTCGCTAAGGGAAACAGAGCAGTTGGTCGATAAGTTTTTATCAGTGCTAAGCAATGCTCAAAAAACGCTGAATCCTTATTTATTGTTAATTTTATTTGTATTAAGAGATAAACATTACTCACTATATGACGAATGGATGGAAGCAATTAATAAAGAGGCTAGCTTTGGTCAATCTATTGGAAAATTAACTTATCGAATGGATATTTTCCCCATGTTTTATAAAAGCAGTGATCAAGTTTTTTTTCCAAGAGAGAAACGAGCCGATTCTCTGGTTGATCTTCAACAAAGCCTTGATATGATTTTATCTATTATGAATAAGGTGTGTTCTCCTTGGAACCAGAGAGAAAAAGATAAATTTATAGACAATTTGGAAGGTGCATTATATTCATCTTCATCTCCTAACCTAACTGTAAGAGCAAATAAGTTGTATCAAATAAGTCTTATGAGTCTCAAAGCCAATAAGTCAGATTATAAAAACTGGGTTGAGCTAGCGGTGTCTTTTGATAAATAGAAAGAAGTGTTGATCTATACTCCTAAGTCATTTTAGAGTCACCTACTTATAAATTTTTGGTGTTAATGTAAAAAATCGTAAGCTACAAAAATACACCGGAATTAACGAGATTAAGCACTGGCATGTAAGTGACCGTTGGCGGCATGGATGCCGCCGTCGAGCCCTCAGGGACGAGTTAATGGCGTGTCACTGGAATGCCAGTGCTTAGTCATTTTAGGATGATTCAACCTATTTTTTATAGAATTATGGTTTGGTTATCCGTCTCACACTCTGAGACTTGCACCCATCTTTAAAAGTTTAATCAGATATTTATCGCTAGATTGTACGCAGAGATCGATGATTCAGCGCTGGCATACAAGCACCGTTGGCTACATGGCCGCTCTTTCACATCTGATCCATAGGGATATGGGAAATGTCACTATGATGTCTGGAACATCATTGACCATGTGATCGCGGCATTTGCACTTCCATGTGCAGCAGATGCCGCCGTCGAGCCTATAGGGATGACTTCTTGTCCAACCAAAGTCGGCGAGTCACTGGAATGCCAGTGCTTAATCATTAGCTGGACTGCTAGTAATCGCTAAGCTCTAATCTGTCCAGTGCCTGAAACCAGGTATTTTTCAGTGGTTAAGGCTTCGAGTCCCATGGGGCCGTAGGCATGTAGCTTAGTGGTGGCTATGCCGATTTCGGCGCCGAGGCCGAGTTCGCTACCATCGGAAAAGCGCGATGAGGCATTCACCATAACGACCGAGGCATCCACTGCGCGTTGAAAGCGGGCGGCGGTGAGTTCATTGTCGGTGCAAATCACCTCGGTATGGTGGCTGCCAAACTTAGCAATATGTTGGGTGGCGACTTCAAAACTGTCGACTTGGCGAATGGCGATTTCTAAGTCCAAGTATTCTTGGCCAAAATCCTCTTCTGCCATATAAGTGCAAGCGTCGAAATACGCGGCGGCCGGAGGGCATGCATTGATTTTTACTTGATGCTCGGCCAGTGCTTTGGCTACGCGGGGCAAGAATCGCGGCGCGATATCCTTATGCACTAACAAGCCCTCGAGGGCGTTGCACACTCCTGTGCGTTGGGTTTTGCCATTGAGCAGCAAATCCAAGGCGATATCTTGATTGGCGTCTTTATCCACATATAAATGGCACACGCCTTTAAAGTGCTGAATAACCGGAATGCTACTGTTTTCAGTGACGTAATTAATCAGTCCTTCGCCACCTCGAGGGATGATCACATCGATAAATTCCCGCTGCTGCATCAGTTCGAGCATTAGGGCGCGGTCAGGATCGGGGATTACGCTGATAAGTGCTTTAGGCAAACCATAGGCGGTCAGTACCGCCTGTAAAATGCTGGCGATCACTTGGCTGGTGTGCAGTGCTTCTTTACCGCCACGCAGGATCACCGCATTGCCTGATTTAAAGCACAATGCGCCAGCATCGGCGGTGACATTTGGGCGCGCCTCATAAATCATACACACCACGCCGAGTGGCACACGCATCTTACTGATAGATAAGCCGTTAGGTCGTTTACCAATAAAACGCTCGCGCCCAACGGGATCGGGCAGGGCGGCGATGGTTTCGATTCCTTGCGCCATCGTCTCAATACGATGCTGGTTCAGCGTGATGCGATCGACCATGGCAGGGCTTAAGTTGTCCTGTGTTGCACGGTGCACATCAATCAGGTTGGCGCTTTGGATTTCATAGGTTTTTTCCCTTAATGAGCGCGCCATATCTAGTAATACGGTGTTTTTTAACGACTCATCGAGTTGGGCGAGTGTGCGGGCCGCATGGGCGGCATCGGCAGATATTTGTTTAATTAGGCTCATAGTTTCTCCACTCAAATGGATTTAAGAATGGCGATATTCTTATCGGAAATGATGGGGCCGGTTTTTTGCTGGAATTCACTGGCAAACGCCTGATCATCCTGCTCGGTAATAAAACTCAGTAGACAACTGCTGTAGTTGGATTTGGCTTTCGCCAACTTAGTGCCATCGCCTTTACGCACCAGAATGGTGTCGCCCACTGAGAAATCCCCTTTTACTTCAACCACATCATCGCTGGTTAATTGCTCGCTGTGCTGATCGAGTGCGAGGTCAAAATCATCCTCGACGATCACTTCGCCCTGCGCTTGCGAGGTGTGGGTCATCCAATGCAAATGCTCCTGCATCGGTTTTTCGTAGGGGGTAAAGAGGGTGCCCGGATTTTGCCCCTTTAGCAGCTGGCTAAAGGAATCGGCATTAAAGCCATTGATAATAAAGGTCTCAATGCCGTGGGAGATGGCTTTTTCGGCGGCTTGGATCTTAGTGCGCATGCCTCCGGTGCCAACATCGCTGCTGGCGCCTCCCGCCATCGCATAGATATCCGCATTGATTTTAGTGACTTGCTTTATCAACTTGGCATTGGGATGTTCGTGGGGATTTTGATCATAGAGTCCATCCACATCCGAGCAAATCACTAAGGTGTCGGCATCGGCCGCAGCTGCCACCATGGCCGAGAGATTATCGTTATCGCCAACCTTAAGTTTGTCGGCGGTCACGGCATCATTCTCATTGATGATCGGCATTAAACCGTGGTCGAGCAGGTTAAAAATTGTGTCTCGAATACTGATATAACGCTCGCGATTACGTAAGTCGCCATGGGTCAGTAGCAGTTGGGCGGTGGGAAAATCAAATAGCTTATTCCACGTCGCCATCATATCCGCCTGACCCGCGGCCGCCATGGCCTTTTTCACCGTGACACTCGGCTGAGCTTGGCCACCAAAATGATGCCACCCAGCGGCAACCGAGCCGGATGAAACCAGTACCACTTGGATACCTTGGACGCGGCAGTAAGTAATAAACTGCGCGATACCCAAGAGATAATGACTACTACAACCTTGCTTGTGGGGCGCGATTAAGGCGCTCCCCACTTTGACGACGATACGTTTACGGGGAGAGTCTGTCATAGCGCCTCCTTAGCTTTCCTCGGCCAATACACGACCGGCCTGATGGAATTGCTTAGTGGTTTTAGCGCACGGATCGTTATCGAATTTGCTCACCAGATAAATCACAGTGCTGCTGACAACAAAGCCAGGGATCATCTCATACACTAAGCTACTCAATGCCTTACCGTCGGCAAGCACGGGGGCATAAATCCAAAAGAGTACCGTGAGCGCGCCCGAAATAATCCCCGCAATCGCCGCTTTATGGGTGAGATTGGCTTTATACAAACTAAACAGCACCAGTGGACCAAATGCGGCACCAAAGCCTGCCCACGCATTACTCACGAGGGAGAGGATACTGTTCGAGCGGTCGAGTGCCAGCAGTGTTGCGACAATGGCAACACCAGCGACCCCGTAACGACCCATTTTTACCATCTCTTGCTCGCTCGCTTGTTTCTTCGACAGCGTGCGATAAATATCTTCGGTCAGCGAACTCGACGAGACTAATAACTGCGATGAGATCGTGCTCATAATGGCCGCGAGAATCGCTGCCAGCAGGAAGCCGCTGATTAAGGGATGGAATAGTAGCTCTGAAAACACGATAAAGATGGTTTCAGGATCCGAAAGCTTCATGCCAAATTTATTGGCGTAGGCGATACCGACTAAGCCGGTTGCTAAGGCGCCGATAATGGTCACTGTCATCCAACTGATGCCGATGCGTCGTGCGGTTTTAATGTCGGCGACCGAGCGGATCGCCATAAAACGCACAATAATATGCGGCTGGCCGAAATACCCGAGTCCCCACGAGAGGCTCGAGATTAAGCCAAGCAGCGTCACATTTTGCATCGCGTCGGTAAAATGCGGAATCGACTGATAGGCAAAGTTCATCATACGATCTGCGCTGGTAAATTCTTGATATGCGACGAAAGGCACTAAAACCAATGCGACAAACATAATGCAGCCTTGCACAAAGTCGGTGAGGCTAACGGCTAAGAATCCCCCCAGCAGAGTGTACGACACCACGACGGCTAAGGTGACGACTAGGCCTATGTCGTAGTTCAGCCCAAAGGCGGATTCGAACAACTTGCCGCCCGCGACTAATCCCGCCGAGGTATAGAGGGTGAAAAAGATCACTATGATGGCGGCGGCAATAATGCGAATGCTGTTATCGGCCTGACCAAAGCGTTTAGCGAAGAACTCAGGAATCGTCAGCGCGTTATCGGCGACCTCGGTGTAGACCCGCAATTTAGGGGCGACCACCAGATAATTGATTAGAGCACCAATTAATAATCCGAGGGCGATATACAGGGTTTCAAACCCCACCAGAAACATAGCGCCGGGTAGGCCCATCAGCATCCAGCCACTCATATCCGAGGCGCCGGCCGAGAGAGCCGTGACTTGTGGGCTCACTTGGCGGCCACCCAAAATGTAGCCAGAGACATCATCGGTCGACTTACGATAGGCGAACAAACCAATAGCGAGCATGGCAATAAAATAAATTGCCAATGAAACGTAAGAGAGGGAATTCATCGATTATTTTCCTCCTAACGCTTTGTTATTTTGAATGAAGCTCGGTTTCAAAATGACAAAGAGATAGGTACTTAGAATGGCGAACAGGCAGAAATATTGTAGTGTTCCATGAAGGCGTTCCCGGGTGGAACGGATGATCTGTGAGATGGGGTTTTCATCTGCAGCATGCTTAGCTGACATAATGCCTCCTTGATGTATTTAGGGTGAACAATAGTTAGTGTTATAACTATAATAAGCTCTTTATTAGCAAAACATCAAGTTGAAATGCCCATTTTGCATACTTTTGGTTGGCGTAAAGCAAGGGAAATTGATTTGAATACTGATAAATTTATCTATGCTTTTAACCGAAAATTGGGGCTAAAGAGTGGGATGTTAAGAGCGGATAAATAGACGGAATGACCTAGCGTTGAACATAAAAAAAGCGGCGCTGAGAATATCAGAACCGCTTCTATAAAATTATAAAATGCAACATTCACAGGCTATAGAGCCTGATTTAAGGATTGAGTCATGCGCTTAGCGCATGGTGACAAATTCCTCAGCTCCTGTGGGATGGATAGCGACAACGGCATCGAAATCGGCTTTGGTGGCGCCCATTTTCATGGCGACGCCAAAGCCTTGGAGAATTTCGTCCATACCAAAGCCAATACCATGAATACCAACCACTTTCTCTTCTTTACCGGCGCAGACTAGCTTCATCTTACAGGCCTGACGGTGGCTAGTGACGGCGGTATACATGGAGGTGAAACTGGAGGTGTAAACCTTCACATTGTCATCGCCATATTGCGCGCGGGCTTCTGGCTCGGTTAAGCCCATAGTGCCAATCGGTGGATGGCTAAAGACCACGGTTGGGATTTGACTGTAATCCATTTTGGCATCGCTCATGCCGTTAAATAGGCGCTCGGAGAGTAAACGGCCCGCTTTAACTGCAACAGGAGTCAGCTCCACACCGCCCGCCATAATATCGCCCACGCAATAAATGCCTTTGTGGGTGGTATTTTGCTGCGCGTCGGTAATCACATAGCCTTTGCTATCCAGTTGCACATCGGTGTTTTCTAAACCGATATTGCCCGTCGCGGGTGAGCGGCCAATGGCCCAAATCAGGCAATCGACGGTCACGCTTTCGCCATTTTCGAGGCTCAGAGTCAGGCTGTCGTCGGCATTTTTTACCACAGATTGTGGGACGCTGTTGGTATGCAGACTTGGGCCTTCGGTCTTCATGGCATCGACGAGGGCGTCGATTAGCATAGGATCGAAGTTACGCAGCGGCGCATGTTTACGCACAAACAGGTGAGTCTCACTGCCAAGTGCGTGTAACACGCCAGCGACTTCGACGGCGATATAGCCAGCGCCGACGACTGCGACACGTTTAGGTTGTTCGCGCAGGGCGAAGAAACCATCGGAATCAATGCCGTATTCGGCACCAGGAATGTTTGGAATAGTTGGTGCGCCGCCGGTAGCGATCAGGATGTGGTCAGCCGTGTAGTGCTCGCCATTCACTTCAATGGTGTTGCCATTAACGAAACGGCCATAACCATTGAGCAGGGTGACTTTGTTATTGGTAAAACCGCGACCGTAGGCCTCGTGGATGCGACCAATATAGGCTTCGCGGCTGTTTACTAAGGTGTTCCAATCGAATTTGTTGACTGAAACATCAAAGCCATAATCTTTGGCGTAGAGGTTCATGGCTTCGGCGATATGCGCGCCATACCACATGACTTTTTTGGGTACGCAGCCCACGTTTACGCAGGTGCCGCCGACGTGTTTCGCTTCGATGAGAAGCACTTTAGCGCCACGCATGGCAGCTCGGTTAGCTGAGGCGATACCGCCGCTGCCTGCGCCTAGGCAGATATAGTCAAAATGTTGAGCCATGAGTTTCTCCGTCTAACTCTAAGAATGAGGTGCTTAATAGCAGAAGGTCATTGTAGGTTGGAATGGGTTTGCAGACCAGCCCATTAAGTCGCCATGGTATAGACCTTGGTTTGCCACAAAAAATCTCCATGAAGCTGAGATTTTATCCCTTGGCGGTTAGCTTAAGCTTAACGGCGATATTGGCAGCGATGGTAATCATCAGGGTTTGGTCCTTCTACGCCGCATTTAAGGCATTGCCACTCCTGCTTGCGAGCATTGAGCTCATCGCTATGGTAGTCGGCGGCTTGCTCTCGCTTATTGCCGATCTGGGTTTCGAGCTGTGACATGCGCGCATCAAGCCAACGGCAACTAGGATCGTTAGCGACTTTATCTCTGCTGGCGAGTTGTTGCTTGCGACTCAATTTTTTATTTTTAGTCTTAGTAGATTGCGTCTTGTTGGTCTTTGTTTTTGGGGACGTATTGTCAACATTGACGGTGGGAGGTGAATAATCCAAAGCGCTTTGCTCTGCGGGAATGGGCAGCGGTTTACCTTGACTGTCGAGCAGAGTCCCCAGTGGTAGTGAGTCAGTCGTGCTACTTTTTGACAGAAATTCTAATACTAATTCAGGCTCGTTCTCGGGTGCCGCTAAGGATGGCAGAGTACAAAATGCTAGTGTAATAAATGTGTTCGTGAGTATTTTAAACTGATGAGCCAACATTCCCTGTGCCTCGCTAAATCAAGGTCGTTCCATCGACATCTTGAGTGTAGTTTGGGCGGGAACGGTTTGCCAAGTCGAAGGGGAGTTAGGCCGAGTAACGCTTAGAAGCTGATATTAAAGTGGATGCCCGCATAGGTTTGATCCTGTGAGCTAAAGTCGCCATTCGTGGCCGCTTCTTGCTCTATATCTGCCTGCGCAATACTGTGGCTAATATGGCCACTAATATTCATATTCTCGGTAAGGTTATAGCTTGCTTCTAGCCCAAACTGGAGATGATTTCTACCATTGTGCTCTTCTGTTCGATATTTAAAATCAACGCCTTGTGTTACGTAGGGGGAGAGTGTGAATTGCTCTGTAACTTGCCAATAGCTGTGTAGGCTCAGCTCCACAAAATAGCCCGCCGCCTCGGTGGAGTAGACATAACTCACGGAAGGCACTAGCCAAGGCTTGGCGGTGTAAGCCAATTCAGCAAACAGTTCGTTATCCTGACAGCGGCTACTGCTATAGCCTTCAATACGTTGATAGCCAAGATTCGCTTCTAAATGTTCACTTAAATCCAAAGCGTATTCTAGGCCAATATTCCACTCAGTATAGGCTTGGCTATCACCACGGCCAACGAGGGCATAGGTGGTGAGATTGCCGTATTGAATACTGGTATTCATCCAATAAATACCGCCTTTAGCCAAGTTATTGCGCCCCTGCGAAACATACTTGCTATCCCAGCCTAAATCGATGTTAGCAGTTAAAGGCACGTTAGCCGCAGATAATTTGCTGTTTAATATCCCTTCGGTTTGCGCCAAGCTCTCGTTGGCCAAACATGGATGGCTAAAGCAAACTAAGCTAATGGCGCCTACGGCGCTAATGATGGATTTAACTGATGCTGCCATAAATAAGCCAATCTAATTGAAAATATAGAATATGCACTGATGTTAGCCCCGAATTCAACTGCGAAGTGCGACACTCGCCAATATCAAGCAGCCAATACCATTTCTTTAAAGACAATCGCTGGTTGCTTGAAATCTAAACACTTTTTCGGTCGATAATTTATCCGTGATAAAGCG
>NZ_LGYY01000034.1:0-9402 GCF_001308045.1 Shewanella sp. Sh95 | reverse complement strand
TTGGAGGTACTCAGGCGGCCTGATTATCAAATCACGGAGAAAGAATTGCTGGCGGCCTGGGTATTATTCGCCAATCAGTTGCTCAAATATGGCTATGCTATGGCTGATTTATGAGGGGATCCTTCAGTACCTAGTGGAATATAGCTTTGAGTATAGTCCAACCTCGAGTATCCGGCGGGCAATAAAAAAGCCTCATAATGAGGCTTTAAATATTTTTTCGGCGATGTGCTTACGTTATTGTGCTGTCGCTTTCTGCTGACTGTAATCTAGCTTCTCATGTTTTTGCCCCATTGCTTCTGCAACTTCTGGAGGCATGTAGTTTTCATCATGTTTTGCTAAGACTTCAGTTGCGGCCAACTTACCATCTTCCCCTAATACACCTTGGGCGACGATGCCTTGTCCTTCGCGGAATAGATCCGGTAATAGATCGTCATAGGTCACTAGAATTTCGCCACCTAAGGAATCGTGTACTGCAAATTGCACATGCAGGCTGTTTGGATCACGTACCATAGAGCCTACCGTTACCATGCCACCTACACGAATACGTTGGCCCGCTTCGGGTTTAACGCCTGTATCGGTTTTACCGTTTACGATTTCTGACGGTGTATAGAATAAGTTTAAGTTGGAGTTCAACGCATACAGCAGCAGTGAAGCAATCGCGGCTACGCCACCGATTAGTGCTATAGCTAACGTCAGTCTCTTTTTGCGTCTTGGGTTCACGATTTGTTACTCCTAGTTTCTTTGAGGCGCTCTTCGCGGTTCATCTTTTTCGCTATTTCAATCAAAACCTTACGCTTTTGGCGTGCGCTAGTGATGATCAGCGTCGATACACAGAAGAAGGTCACACCATAGGCAAGCCATACATAAAAGGCATAGCCACCCATGTTGAAAAAATCACTGATAGAATCGAATTGCATTATTTGACCTCCTCAGCTTTAGCAAGTTCACGTACCCAAGGGCGCATGCCGTTTCTTGCTAAGATTTCTGCTCTAAATCTCACAATAGTGATAGCGCCTATCATAAGCCCGAAACCTAAAATATTGATTAAAAGTGGGTATAACATGTCACTCGACATGGTCGATTTAGAGGTAATTTTGATGGTTGATGGTTGATGCAATGAGCTCCACCATTCAACTGAATATTTAATAATGGGGATATTAATTACCCCTACGATTGCCAAGATCCCTGCTGCACGTGCAGCCAGCACTTTGTCTTCAAAAGAAGCGTAGAGGGAAATCACACCTAAGTAGAGGAATAGTAGTACTAATTCAGAGGTCAGACGCGCATCCCATACCCACCAAGTGCCCCACATAGGTTTGCCCCAAGCGGCACCAGTAAAGAGTGCTATAAAGGTGATGACAGCTCCTATAGGAGCAATAGACGCAGCTGCCCAGTCTGCTAATTTGACCTGCCAGACAAGACCAATAAATGCCGCTGTCGCCATACCCATGTAGGCCGCCATTGACATTGATGCAGCTGGTACATGGATAAAGATAATACGGTAGCTATCTCCTTGCTGGTAATCTGTCGGGGCAAACAATAAACCCCATACGGTGCCAACTGTAAGGAAAAGGCAGGCTAAGGTGGCAAACCATGGAAATAATGCTCCTGATAACTTATATGCGCGTTCAGGATCCGCGTAAGGGTGTAACCATTTCCACATTTTAGTTAGTACTCACTCGCAGAGATGCACCGATTGCAAAAGGTGCTAAGGTTAACGAACCGATCAACATGGCGCCAATTATAGCGAGCTGACCGTCATAGGGTAAATTCATTCCTGCCGCATCAATGGCGCTGGTCGCGAAAATGAGCACTGGAATATAAAGTGGCAGAATCAAAAGGCTTAATAGTACGCCGCCTTTACGTAGACCAACGGTTAATGCCACGCCAATAGCACCTAAGAGTGACAACACTGGGGTGCCTAAAGCCAGTGTGGCAATCAATGCACCATAACTATTAGCATCTAAGTTCAGTAGCACGGCCAGCAGTGGGGCAATAATAATCAATGGAACACCCGTAAGTATCCAGTGGGCTAACACTTTGGCTAAGACTAAAACAGACAAAGGTTGTGGGCTAAGTAGCATCTGTTCTAAGCTGCCGTCACTAAAGTCAGCTTTAAATAGACGCTCCAGCGACAACATGGATGCTAACAATGCCGCAACCCAAATAATCCCTGGGGCAATACGGGCTAGCATTTGTGGTTCTGGGCCAATGCCGAGTGGAAATAGGGTTACAACCATAATGAAGAATAATAGGGGATTAAAAATATCACCACGGTGTCGAATGGCAATCTTTAGATCCCGCTGAAGTAACGTTAAAAACGCTTGAGTAAAGCTGATGCCTCTTTTCATTATGCCAAACCTTATACGAAGCGATAATCTAGACGAATTTTACGAAGCCTATCATCTTTGATAATGCCCATATCTTGGTGAGTGGTCAGGATCACACAGCCACCATTATCCGCATGTTGAATAAATAACTGTTCAAGCTCTTCGACGCCTTTTTTATCGATTGCGGTAAAAGGTTCATCTAGGATCCACACCTTACAATCATTGTGCCAAAGCCTTGCCAATGCTGTTCGGCGATGTTGGCCCGCGGACAAATGCCCAGCAAGCGCTTCCTCAAAACCTGATAGATTTACTTTAGCTAATATGGCAGACGTATCAAAATCATCATAGCCACTGATTCTTAAATTGAAGTTAAGGTTTTCCTCAGCGGTTAATTCGGATTTCACTCCCGCAAGATGGCCTAAATACAGTAGATCTTCGTTATATTCGTCACGACAGCGGTTGATATCTTCATTTATATAGAAGGTTTGCCCCGCATAGGGACGAGATAGACCTGCTAATATGCGTAATAAACTGGTTTTGCCGGCACCATTAGGGCCTTCAATCTGGACGATATCGCCAGCATTAATCTCAAAACTTAATTCATCAAATAGAATGCGTTCTTCACGGATGCATGTCAGCTTGCTCGCTGATAACAGTGTGTTTACTGAAGTTATATTTGTCACTGAACCCTCTATCTCAAGCCGGAAGGAAACACAAGTGATTCTAACACAAACGATATTGCGGGTTTACACTTGCTTGGGACTAGATGTCAGCAATTTGATGTGGTTCCAATAACCGCAATATTTCTCGTACAAATCGAACTTTTTTAATAGTTGCTAATATATTAACGAATTTGTCACGCTTGTCGCCTTATATCATTTGTGCTGAGATTCTAATCACAAAAAGATGAGATTTATTGAAGTTTGTAGTAATCTTAGTCCGCTATAATGAGTCTGCCTCAAAGGGCAGCGCGAGCTTTGTACGTATTTGCATTAGGAACATTGAACATGAAAAAACTGTTAGCAATGACTGCAGTCGCTGCTTTGACTATGTCAGTCAACGTTTCAGCTCAAGATGCTGAAGCTATTTTCAACAAGGCATGTACCGTGTGCCATAGCATGGGTGTTGCTGGTGCTCCAAAAGCGCACAATGCAGCGGAGTGGGAACCACGTTTAGCTAAAGGTGTTGATAATCTAGTTAAAAGTGTAAAAACAGGTTTAAACGCAATGCCACCAGGTGGTATGTGTACTGATTGTACTGATGATGATTACAAAGCAGCTATCGAGTTTATGTCTAAAGCTAAGTAATTTTTTTTGCAGTGTTAAAAAACCGGCATTAGCCGGTTTTTTTATGTCTGCGCTAAGCTGAAACTTAGTGCTAGGTGCGGATAACTTATTGCACTTGGGTATCCAGTACTAAGTTTGCCGTTTCACCCACATTAACTTTGCTGATTTTTCCTTGAATATCACCCGCCTGAGGTTTGATATTGCCATGCTTGGATAAGACGGCAATAACTTCAACGCTAGCAGTTTGGCTTAATTTTACATCGCCACCCATGCCTGTGCTGTCGTCTAGTGTCACTGTAACAGGCAATGATTTTGCACTAACTTTAGTTGCTGCTAGCGGTACTTTAGGACCTTCAGTTGCACGTGCAAAGACAAAGATAGTGTCTTCTGGGCTCGCTTTCGCTGCAAGTTCAGGTGAAATTGAAATTTCAATACTTACTGATTTGCTTGTGACTTTTGCCTGCTTGTGTACATCATCGTTAGGCATACCTGTCGTTTCGGCTTGCATACGTAAGTTAGCTGTTTCGATGGCATTCATCAGTGCGGCGCGATCCACATCTGTACGGTCACTATTAAGAATAGTCTGCCATGAATCAATGGCTTTTTGGTACTTTGCAGTAAAGAAAGCATCCATACCAACTAACAACAGTGTTGATGGATCCTGTGGATCTAATGCTAGCGATTCGTCTATTAAGGCTTGAATTTCTGGTGTCATTTGCTGACCGGCTTTGTAGTACAACGCCGTGGCCTTTGGTCCGATTAACTCGGCATGTTTGCCCACTAAATCCATCACTTTGTCGAAGGCCGCGACTGCTTTATCAAATTGGTTAGCCGAAATATATGCATGACCTAGACTAAACCAAGCCTGACTATTTTCTGGCTCGGCTTGCACTTGGGCTTCCATCATTTGTACGCGCTGCCCCATGATTTGCGCAGTATCCATACCAGCATGTGGGTTAGCCGCTTGGGTATTGCCAATATTTTCAAAGGCCCCTAATTGCTGATAAAGGTAACCTGAGATCGCAATCAAGCATACCGACATGACTGATGGCCAAAGGATACTTTTAGGTTTGATTTGATTGACAAGGGAATCATCGCTCGCTTGTTTGATGTCTTGGAGTAAACTGATTTCGAGTTCTTTCTTAAGCGCATCAAATTCTGCTTGGTCGAGCAGTTCTTCATTAAGTTCTTTCTCAAGGGTGGAAAGACGTTCATTGAACAATTCGAGGTTCGTTTGTTTGCGAACACCAGCTTCCTCAGTACGCAATAACTTTTGCTGTCTGAAATGTGGGATCCAGATCAGTGTTAAGCTGACCAACACAACAAGCGCAATAAAAATCCAAAATGTCGTCATTGTTTCTATATTCACTTTAGTTTGCATAAAAGCGGTTGTTACCGCTGGCTTGGAAGCAAGATTATACGTAAAGATTATTCATTGAACAGTAATATAAGACCTTCACAACTGTGAAAGCTGAGAGTTGGGCACTGGTTCACAAATTGTTCCATCTGGTAAATTTTATATGAAACTTAAGGCTCATTTATCTGTCACATGCAAAACTGTAGGCCTGCGGTGGCTCCATTTGGGCAAAAATCGAGAATGAGACAAGTCACCCAGTTTTGTATGAAAGAGGCAGACAGGAACAATAGCAAATACTAAAATGAACCAAATTTCGTGCATTTGTGTGAACAGCATGTTGTGCGTTGGTTTGGAATTTTTCTAAATCAACATATTATTAGAGACTGAGGAAAACCCATGATCCCAGAACTTGGACACTTTTCGCTGATTATAGGAGTGGCATTCGCCTTCTTGTTAACCAGCGTTCCCCTTATAGGTGTTGCCCGTAAAGACCAATACCTAGTGAGGTATGCTTGGCCGTTAGCCTACGGAATGTTCTTTTTTATTGCTTTATCCGTAGTATCGCTTGGTTATAGCTTCGCCGTTGATGATTTCTCCGTGGCCTACGTGGCACATCACTCTAATTCTCAGTTACCTATTTTCTTTAAGATTGCGGCCGTATGGGGCGGTCATGAAGGGTCTCTGTTGTTCTGGGTGTTTGCGTTATCGACTTGGGCCGCTTCTGTCGCATTATTCAGTAAAGGCTTGGAAGAAGTGTTTACTGCAAGGGTGCTGGCTGTATTGGCGCTGATTGTGATTGGTTTTAGCTTATTTATGCTGCTCACTTCTAGCCCATTTGAACGTTTATTTCCAATGCCAGCCGAAGGTCGCGACTTGAACCCAATGTTGCAGGATGTAGGCTTAATCTTCCATCCGCCAATGTTGTATTTAGGTTATGTGGGTTTCTCTGTAAGCTTTGCGTTTGCAATTGCTGCATTGATGAGTGGCCATCTTGACTCGGCTTGGGCTCGTTGGTCTCGTCCTTGGACCTTGGCTGCTTGGATTTTCCTCACTGGCGGTATTGCATTAGGTTCTTGGTGGGCATACTACGAATTAGGCTGGGGTGGCTGGTGGTTCTGGGATCCAGTAGAAAATGCCTCCTTTATGCCTTGGCTAGTGGGTACTGCTTTAGTGCATTCGCTGATTGTGACCGAAAAACGTGGTGCGTTCCGTAACTGGACAGTATTGCTGTCAATCTTTGCATTTTCGTTAAGTTTACTGGGTACCTTTATCGTGCGTTCCGGCGTACTGACATCGGTTCACTCATTCGCAGCCGATCCAAGCCGCGGTATGTTTATTCTGTTATTACTTGGCTTAGCTATCGGTGGTTCGCTCACGTTGTTTGCCTTCCGCGCAAGTGAAATGAGCAGCCCAGCACGCTTCGAATTGAAATCAAAAGAAACCATGCTGTTAGTCTGTAACGTATTGCTGACTGTCGCTGCTGGTACAGTCCTGTTAGGGACGTTATATCCACTGCTGATCGATGCTTTAGGTATGGGCAAGATCTCTGTTGGACCTCCATATTTTAATGCTGTGTTTGTACCGATCGTGCTCGTGCTGTTTGCGTTTATGGGCGTGGGTCCGATCATCCGTTGGAAGAAATCAAAAGCGGGTGAGTTAAAACGCCAATTGCTGGTGCCTGCATTAGTATCAGCCGCGATTGGTATCGTGACGCCATTTATTGTCGATGGTGCTTTTAACGTGTGGGTTGCTTTGGGTATCGCCGCCGCTGCTTGGATTGTGTTGGCAACCGCTAGAGCCGCTTACAATATCGTGAAGCCTAAAGATGGTGAATTAAGCGTGGCACGTATGGGCCGTAGTGAGCTGGGTATGATCTTAGCTCACTTAGGTATTGCTGTGTCGGTTATCGGTGCCACTATGGTATCTAACTACTCGGTTGAGAAAAGTGTGCGTATGGGGCCTGGCATAAGCCAAGAGCTTGCGGGTTATACCTTTAAATATCTTGAGACTAAGAACGTCGTTGGTCCTAACTACACCGCACAACAAGGTCAAATTGAGATCTACAAAGGCGATAAGCTGCTGACGTTACTCAAGCCTGATCGTCGCCAATACAATGTGCGTACTATGGACATGACCGAAGCCGGTATCGATTGGGGTCTGTTCCGTGACTTATATGTCACCATGGGCGATCCAATCAGCAGCACTGAATTTGCTGTGCGTTTGAACTACAAGCCTTTTGTTCGTTGGTTATGGTTTGGGGCAATATTCATGATGGTCGGTGGTTTCTTTGCCGCATCGGATAAACGCTATCGCTCAAAAGTGGCTGCTATCGTTAAGCCGCAAACTGAAAAAGCGAAATTAGCTACCGCTCAATAATTGGGGAATGTATGAAGAAGTTGGTTCTGTTTATCCCATTAGTCATTTTTCTTGGCATGGGGGTATTTTTATACAAAGGATTGTTTTTAAATCCGCAGAAACTGGATTCAGCTCTGGAAGGAAAGCCTATTCCGGCTTTCCAACTGGAACGTCTCGAAACACCAAACGAGATGATTACCAATGAGCAACTGAAAGGAAAAGTGTCATTACTTAACGTTTGGGCTACTTGGTGCCCCTCTTGTAAGTATGAACACCCTTTCTTAGTCATGCTGAAACGTCAGAATATTCTGCCTATCTATGGGATTAACTATCGTGACGAACGTATCCCCGCGCTGGAAGAATTAAAACGCCAGGGTGATCCTTACAATATCAATATTTTTGATAAGGATGGACGCTTAGGCTTAGATCTTGGCGTTTACGGTGCACCGGAAAGCTTTATTGTTGATCATAATGGCATTATTCGTTATCGCTACGCAGGGCCTATTGACCAGCGTGTATGGAGTGAAACTCTCTATCCTATGATTCAACAACTCCAAGCTGAAGCGGCGAAGGATGGTGCAGCGTGAGAATTTTGACAAAAATCATTGGTGGCCTGGTGTTAATGCTGAGTATGGTGACAACCGTAATGGCCACACCGGTTGATACTTACGAATTTAAATCACCCGAAAACCAAAAACGAGGTTTGTCATTAGCGCATGAGTTGCGTTGCCCGCAATGTCAGAACCAAAACTTGATCGATTCCAACTCGCCAGTTGCACGAGATCTGCGCCTTGAAGTGTATAAAATGGTCGATGAAGGCAAAGGTGACGATGAAATCATCGAGTTTATGACCAGCCGTTATGGTGAGTTTGTACTCTACAAACCGAAAATGGAAACTAAAACCTATATTCTTTGGTTAGGTCCAGTGGGTTTGTTATTGCTCGGTCTTATCATTGGTTTCATCTTTATCCGCAAGCAACGTATCGGTGGCACGACCGAGCCTGAGATCAGTGCCGAAGATCAAAAAGCGCTTGATGCTTTATTAAAGCGTGATAATAAATGAAGTCATTTGCTTTAGCTGCAATCCTAGCGAGTCTGTCTGTTGCCTTTGCTGGTGGTGCCCATGCGTACCCCGGCATGCAGCAGGCAAATAAACCGATTGAGTCGACAGTCGATCTGATTAACGTTCTTCCACAGACTTATCCTATCGAAGTTGTTGCTTTTAGTGATGCGAATGGAAAGCCTATCGACTTTAGCCAATACAAAGGCAAAGTTGTGATGGTCAACATGTGGGCGACTTGGTGCCCTCCCTGCGTAAGGGAGTTGCCCGCAATTGAGCGTTTGGCGACAAAGTTTAAAGCGGATCAGTTTGCGTTATTGCCTATCTCTATTGATGCAGGTGGTAAGCAACAAGTGCAGCCTTTTCTCACTTCATTAGGAATGGCAAACTTTAATTCCTATTACGATCCTACGCAAAACTTAGGACAGGTGTTCCCACTGGATACCATTCCTGCAACCTTTATTCTCGATCAAAATGGCCAATTGATCGCGTTTGTGCGCTCCTTTGTCGACTGGGATGATGCAAAAGCCGTATCGCTAATCCAAAGTTTTATCGATAAAGGCGCTAAAAAGCTGAATTAAACAGCATATAGAGCGTAAATAGAGCACCGTTGTAGAAAAGATCGCCATGCGATCTTTTTTCTTTTAAAAAGCGCTTGCACAAAAAGTTTCGCTGCCTATAATGCGCATCCACTGACACGGCAGACAGCGAAAGCGAGCGCGGTTACAGTGCGAATCGAATGCAAAATGTGCAGTTGATTCGAAAGCCTCAAGAAGTTTGCAAAAACGCCTTGACGCGACAAGGGAAATGCGTAGAATACGCAGCCCTGACCCAGTGAGCGGTAACGCGAAGTGAATGGTCAAATGCTCTTTAACAATCTAAACAAGAAATCTGTGTGGACACTCACAGGTGTTGAGTTAATCGAAATTACTCTGCCGTTTGGCGAGTAATCAAAGAATTAAATCAATGAATGAGTGTTCATAGCAATATGTACATACAGTAATGTATGAATTG
>NZ_LGYY01000181.1:0-9597 GCF_001308045.1 Shewanella sp. Sh95 | reverse complement strand
TACAAACTTCTTGAGGCTTTCGAATCAACTGCACAATTTGCATTCGATTCGCACTGTAACCGCGCTCGCTTTCGCTGTCTGCCGTGTCAGTGGATGCGCATTATAGGCAGCGAAACTTTTTGTGCAAGCGCTTTTTTAACAAAACCTGCCGAGTGGACAAATAACCAACAAATCTTCAAGTATTGGGTGGATATGCTGCAATTTTTCTCACTTGGGCTGGTAAGTTTGGCATATGTAGAAAGGATGTGCAGGAAATTCTATAGATCGAATAGCCTTAAGAAAGGGCGCTTTAAAACTTTTACATATATAGATGAGTATGTCCGGTGCAGAGAAACGGTTCAAGAATAGGGAATGGCGACTCTTGAACCGTAGAACTAACATGGCATAACAGATTGAGAATGTAGGAACTGTCGGACTAAGGATTATCCGTAGAACTTTTTGAACTCTTGGTGCCCTCTGCTGTTTCTTGTTCCTTTTCATGCTCTCCATCACCCACAATATGGGCTACTTTGAGCTTTCTCACGGTACGAATAGTGATCACTGGCCCCGAGATGGCGTAGAGATAAAAACCAATGCAGAGGATTAAAGCTGGCTGAACCGAAACCACAACAAATACGCCCACAACGAATAGAATGGCAATAAAGTTCACTTTGCCGCGCCAGTCAATCTCCTTGAAAGAGTGATAACGGAAATTGCTCACCATTAATAACCCCGTGATTGCTGTAATCAATCCGGCAATCCAACTGATATTCTTACCATCGAGATTGTACTGATTACCAAGCCAAATACTGCCGGCAATAACGGCCGCAGCAGCAGGACTTGCTAAACCTTGGAAGTAACGTTTATCCGCAACACCGACTTGGGTATTAAAACGTGCAAGCCTTAATGCTGCTCCTGCGCAATAGATAAACGCCGCCAACCAACCGATTTTACCTAAATCCGCCAAGGCCCAATTATAGGCGAGCAGTGCTGGAGCCATGCCAAAGGACACCATATCCGCCATGCTGTCGTATTCAGCACCAAAGTCACTTTGAGTATTCGTCAGCCTTGCCACTCGTCCGTCAAGACCGTCACAGATCATAGCCACAAAAATCGCGATTGCTGCCGCTTCAAAGTTGGCATTCATCGAGGCAATCACAGCGTAGAAACCGGAAAACAAGCCTGCGGTTGTGAATAAATTGGGCAGTAAATAGATACCCTTATTCTTTACTGTTTGATTAGAAGAATTTTGCATACACTTATAAAGCTATGAACAGGAATGGAAGTAGGCTTCAAGATAGCATATTTTACTATCATGTCGATGGGTGCCCTAAGGGATGATGTTTATGTTAATGAAAACAAATTTGAGCGTGGTATTTTTAGGTTTTGTATACCTAGCGCTGCTCACACAACCCGTGCTGGCGGGCGCTATTTACATTTGGGTCGATAAGAACGGGGTGACTCATTACAGTCAACAACCACCGACTCAGGAACAACAAGCGCAGCAGTTGAATAGCAATGATCTTGAACCGAGTAAAATTGGCTATATAGCTCCCGTTAAAAAGGAAGCGCCTCCTGAAATGTCTGAGTCCGAAAAATCGGCGGCTTTAATTAAAGAGAAAGATGCCAAGCAAGCAGAAGCAATTTGTGAAAACGCTAAACATAATTTAGATGTGTTAACGACGCATACAAAACTCACCCGCCAAGAAGACGGTAATAAAGAACCTGTCGCGATGACAGAAGAAGAGCGCCAAGCAGCCATTACTGAGAATCAACAGCGGATCAAACTATTTTGCAATAAAAAATAACGCCCAGAGTTTGTAATAGGCACCACTAAAAATCTTGATGGCAATGCCACACTATTGCTAACCGCTATTTTATCTGTAACCGATATAGGCAAAAAAAACCGAAGTCCAAGACTTCGGTTTTTTGTTTAGGTAAAGCAGCATTTAGCACAGAAAATATCCGCGCAAATTATTGCTCGAATACCAACTCACCACCAGCGCAACTGACCTTGATAGGTTTGCCGGGTAGTAAATCGCCACGCAGTAATTTTTGCGCTAATGGGTTTTCCATCTCCTGCTGCAAGGCACGTTTCAGCGGTCTTGCGCCATAGACTGGATCGAAACCAATTTCGGCGATTAACGATAATGCCTCGTCGGTGATCTCCAGCGTATAGTCTTTCTCTGCCAAACGCTTACGCAATGAAGCAATTTGGATAGAAGCAATATGCTTGATATTTTCCGCATCCAAGGGATGGAATACCACAGACTCATCGATCCGGTTTAAAAACTCGGGTCTAAAGCTATGGGTTACCACATTCATCACCGCGCTCTTCATTTCGCGATAACTTAGGTGGCCAAATCCTTCTTGGATAATGTCAGAGCCTAAGTTTGAGGTCATGATGATCACCGTATTTCTAAAGTCGACGGTACGACCTTGACCATCGGTTAAGCGGCCATCATCCAGCACCTGCAGCAAAATGTTGAACACGTCTGGGTGAGCCTTTTCCACCTCATCGAGCAAAATCACCGAATAAGGCTTACGACGCACCGCTTCAGTTAAGTAACCGCCCTCTTCATAGCCGACATAGCCTGGAGGCGCCCCAACTAAACGGGAAACTGCGTGTTTCTCCATAAATTCAGACATGTCGATGCGCACTAAGGCCGATTCCGTATCGAAGAGGAACTTAGCCAACGACTTACACAACTCAGTTTTACCCACACCGGTTGGTCCTAAGAACAGGAACGAACCAATAGGACGATTGGGATCGGCAAGCCCTGCGCGGCTACGACGAATCGCATTAGCGACCGCATCCACAGCTTCGTTTTGGCCAATCACGCGCTCATGCAGTGCCACTTCCATTTGCAGCAGTTTTTCACGCTCGCCTTCGAGCATCTTAGAAACCGGAATACCCGTCGCCTTTGATAACACTTCGGCGATTTCTAAGTCAGTAACTTTATTGCGCAGCAGTGTCATATCCTGCATTTCAGCTTGCGATGCCAAGTCCAATTGCTTTTCAAGCTCTGGAATCCGGCCATATTGCAACTCAGACATGCGCGTTAAATCACCGGCGCGGCGCGCGACTTCTAAATCCATCCGCGCTTGCTCAAGGTCGGCTTTAATATGCTGAGTACCTGCCAACGCCGCTTTTTCGGTGCGCCAGATTTCATTAAGCTCCGACGCCTTAGCCTCAACTTCATGCAACTCGACACGTAAATGTTCGAGTCGACGACGGCTCGCCTCATCGTTTTCTTTGGCCAATGCCTGCTCTTCCAGTTTCAACTGGATAGCACGGCGCTCCAATCTGTCGAGGGATTCAGGCTTAGAATCCATCTGCATACGGATGCTCGACGCCGCCTCGTCAATTAAGTCGATGGCTTTATCGGGTAATTTACGGTCCGACACATAACGGTGCGACATGGTCGCCGCCGCTACAATCGCCGGATCGGTAATTTCCACATGGTGATGCAGCTCATAACGCTCTTTCAAGCCACGTAAAATCGCAATGGTGTCTTCAACGCTTGGCTCATCCACTAATACTTTTTGGAAACGACGCTCAAGGGCGGCATCTTTTTCAATATATTGGCGATACTCGTCAAGAGTCGTCGCGCCTACACAGTGGAGATCGCCACGGGCTAAAGCAGGCTTTAACATGTTCCCCGCATCCATGGCGCCATCGCCTTTACCCGCGCCCACCATTGTGTGCAGCTCGTCGATAAAGAGGATCACTTGGCCTTCTTCCTGCGCCAGCTCGTTAAGCACGGCTTTTAAACGCTCTTCAAACTCACCACGATATTTAGCGCCCGCAATTAATGCGCCCATATCTAAGGATAAAACACGTTTATTTTTAATCCCTTCAGGGACTTCACCGTTCACAATGCGCTGAGCGAGGCCTTCAACAATCGCGGTTTTACCCACGCCAGGCTCACCAATCAGCACTGGGTTGTTTTTGCTACGACGTTGCAGTACTTGAATGGTGCGGCGGATTTCATCGTCACGACCAATTACAGGATCGAGTTTGCCCTGCTCGGCACGTTCAGTAAGATCAACGGTAAACTTTTTCAGCGCTTGGCGTTGATCTTCCGCATTGGGATCATCCACATTCTGACCACCACGCATTTGCTCAATGGTTTGTTCCATTAGCTCTTTGGTCGCACCGGATTTTTTGAGGCATTGTGCTAGCGCATCGCTGCCCTCAAGCGCTGCGAGAACGAACAACTCACTGGAGATATATTTGTCTTTGCGCTTTTGCGCCAACTTATCGCACAGGTTTAATAAACGAATTAACCCTTGGGATAATTGTACATCGCCGCCAGTGCCTTCGACCTGCGGTAGACGTTCAAGCTCTTGGCTCAAGAGCGAGCGCAGCGCACTCACCCGAATGCCTGCTTGGGTTAATAAGGGATGGATAGAACCAGAATCCTGGTTAAGCAGCGCCATCATCAAATGTAGCGGTTCGATAAACTGATGATCACGCCCAAGTGCTAACGACTGGGCATCTGAGATGGCAAGCTGAAATTTATTAGTCATACGATCGAGTCGCATACAGCCTCCTAAAACTCACAAATAAGGTACAGCATTTTGTTAGTTAAAAGATGGGGGCTATTTGACCAATTTCAAGCTAGATGGCTAGAAATAAATACAAATTATAGGGGAATAAACTTAAGACTTAAGCCAGATCAAGGAAGCCATACGACCAGTGATTTTATCGCGGCGATAGGAGAAATAATCCTGATTCAATACAGTGCAAATATCGGCGCTGTAGATCTGTGTAATACCCAGTTGCTTTAAGCGCAATTTGGCTAATCCGATAATATCGGCGAGGTATTTATCGCCTCGCGCAATAAAACAACTTTCCGCATTAGGATCTTTTGCCATAAAGGCGGCACGCACTTCGGCGCCAACTTCAAAAGCGCTAGGGCCAATCGCGGGTCCTAAATAGGCAATCAGCTCACTCGGTTTAGAGGCAAACTTAGCCACACTTGCCTCAATCACCCCATCACACAGTCCGCGCCAACCAGCATGGGCAGCAGCAACTTCAGTCCCTAGTTGATTACACAAAAGCACCGGCAAGCAATCAGCGGTCATCACCACGCAAACCCGTCCAGCGAGGTCAGTATAGCTGGCATCGGCGACCAAAGGTGGCGTATTTTGCAAGGCCACACACTCTGATTGAGCTTCTTGAGTAAGATTAATTGGGACGATATCGGCCAAATCAATCACTCGAGTACCATGGACTTGCTCCAACCACACAGGCTCAGTCGCAAGCTGTAACTGCTGTGCTAGTAAGCCACGATTAACCAATACTTGCTGCGGTATGTCACCCACGTGCAACCCTAAATTCAGGCTATCGTAGGGGGCAAGACTCACGCCGCCATGGCGATCTGTCATTGCAATTGCCACATTGTCAGGTACTGGCCAATCGTGCATCAACATCAGTTAGTACTCGATCGGATGTTCTAAAGTGTCTTGACGCAGTGCTTTAGTCAAAATCACCATATCTTCTGGGATCGGCGCCGTCCAGCTCATGATTTCACAAGTCACAGGATGCGCTAATTCCAAACGTACCGCATGCAGTGCTTGGCGTTTAAAGTTTTTCAGGATCTCAAAAAACTCAGGACTTGCTGCCTTGGGTGGTTTTGGACGGCCGCCATAAACAGGATCGCCCACCAGCACATGGCCGATATACGCCATATGCACACGAATTTGGTGAGTACGTCCTGATTCTAAACGTAATCTTAAGCGGGTGTGATTACGGAATTTTTCTGCCACACGATAATGGGTCACCGCGGGTTTACCCGAATGATGCACCGCCATATGGGTACGTTTTGTCGGATGACGGCCAATCGGCTCATCCACTGTGCCCCCCGCCGTCATAGTACCGAGGACAATCGCCTCGTACTCACGGGTGATTTCACGGGCTTGCAATGCGGCCACTAAATGGGTCTGTGCTTCAACCGTTTTGGCCACCACCATCAAACCTGTGGTGTCTTTATCCAAACGGTGCACAATACCTGCACGTGGCACGTGCTCAATATTAGGGCAATGGTGCAGTAGTGCGTTCATCAGAGTACCGTCGGCATTGCCTGCACCTGGGTGAACGACTAAGCCAGCTTGTTTATTGATCACTAGGATATCATCATCTTCATAGACAATATCCAGCTCAATGGCTTGCGCAGCCGCATGCACTTCTTCTTCGAGCGTGGCGTTAATTTCGATTTGCTGCAGCTCAAAAACTTTTTCGCGCGGCTTGTTTACCATTACGCCATCAACATAGACTGCATCAGATAGGATCCATTCCTTGATGCGCGTGCGCGAGTAATCAGGGAACAACTCAGCCAGTGCTTGATCCAATCTCAAACCAGTTTGTGTTGCCGAAATCTCGCTTTTTAGATTAATCTCTTGTGTCATAGGAACCGTATCCCCATTTTGGGGTCAAAAAATGTGTGCTATCTGTTACAATCGAATGCTTTCTATTTTATCGTGAAATGGAAAAATTCTTAACTACAACTTATAAAGAATTGAATTCAAGTATGTATAAATTCTCCAAAGGCTTAACCTTAGTCCTATTTTCACTAGCGTTATCAGCCTGTAGTAGCAGTCCTGAAGATAACGATATTGCCGCCAAAACCTCACCTGACGAGCTTTATTCTCAGGCAAGAACCT
Organism: Shewanella sp. Sh95; assembly: GCF_001308045.1. Lineage (NCBI taxonomy): Bacteria > Pseudomonadati > Pseudomonadota > Gammaproteobacteria > Alteromonadales > Shewanellaceae > Shewanella > Shewanella sp. Sh95. The sequence continues at coordinate 2,949 of NZ_LGYY01000181.1, read as the reverse complement.
CCATGGAGCTTGGCAATTACTCTAAAGCTGTCCGTTCATTGGAGGCGCTAGACTCTCGCTTCCCGTTTGGACCACATAAAACTCAGGTTCAATTGGATCTGATTTATGCTTATTACAAAATGGACGATGTTGCCTCTGGCATTGCTAACATTGACAGATTCATCCGTCTCAACCCAACGCACCCCAATATCGACTATGTCTACTATATGCGAGGACTCGTCAATATGCAGGCGGATAGCTATCTTTTCCACGATATGTTGAATATCGATAGAACCGATCGCGATCCGAAAAATGCCCAAGATGCCTTTAAGGATTTTGACCGTCTAATCAAAACCTATCCCAACAGCAAATATGCCGCTGACGCACAAAAACGCATGCTGTCGCTAAAAAACCGTTTAGCGAAATATTCCATTCAAGTTGCTGAATACTATATCAAAATGAACGCTTGGAGTGCTGCTGCTGTTCGTGCACAATCTGTGTTAGAAACATATCCCGGTACACCATCAACTGAGCGAGCACTGGAGATTATGGCAGAAGCTTATGGCGAGTTAGGTCAGAACCAACTGAAGCAAAACGTGCTAATGGTAATGCAAGCTAACTTCCCAAACAATGAAATATTAGCTAACTAAATAGAAATGCCCCTTTTAAAGGGGCATTTTTTCGTCTTCTACGGACATTTTTTACGTTTATCCCCTTTAAGTGGCACTGAGTATTTTCTCTTGTCATTCCCGCTAGGACTCAATAAATACACGATTCGAGTAAAACTTACCCAACCGCATCACTTTTTACATTATTTAGTAAAAATCAGTTGACTCAAAAGCCGAAAAGCCTTTAAATTGCGCCCGTCGCCCGAATAGCTCAGTCGGTAGAGCAGAGGATTGAAAATCCTCGTGTCCCTGGTTCGATTCCGGGTTCGGGCACCATCTTTAAGTTGGTTGCCTTAGCGACCAGTGTTAAAGGATTGCAATTAAAGTACAGTGCAGGTGTGGTGGAATTGGTAGACACGCCAGCTTCAGGTGCTGGTGCCCTTACGGGCGTGGAGGTTCAAGTCCTCTCACCTGTACCAAATTGCGATTCAACTTAGTTCGACAACCTGTCGAATACCAATGCAGATGTGGTGGAATTGGTAGACACGCCAGCTTCAGGTGCTGGTGCCCTTGCGGGCGTGGAGGTTCAAGTCCTCTCATCTGTACCAACATAAAGACCTCGCTAAGCGAGGTTTTTTTGTTTCTGCGATTTTATTTCCTTAAATCTCCAACCTCATTTGGCATGTTTGCTATAACTATTCATACAGACTCATCATGGACTGCTCGAGTTCTGCCTAAAAGCCTCCCAGAATACACTGAGGAAATCCATATGAATGGTCTTCAAATAAAACAAAAAATGTTTATTGGCATTCTCGTGCCGCTCCTAATGCTAGTAACCATTGGTTTTATCGCCATTTATATGATGGGAAAAATCGAATATGGCGTCGAGCGTATCTATAACGACAGAGTGGTTCCTTTAGACGATCTTAAGGTTATCGCTGATAAATATGCCGTTGATGTAATTGACGCGATCAATAAAGCCAATGCTGGCGGATTTAGCGCTTCGCAAGCGGCTAATGCGCTTGAAAATGCCAGCAAAACGATCAATCAGTACTGGCCCAAATACCTTGCAACTGAACTTACCCAAGAAGAATCTCGACTTGCGCAACAAGCTGAACAGTTATTTTTACCAGCGAATCAACAAGTTGAGCTACTCATTTCATATCTTAGGGGGAGGAATGGCGATGTAGCTTACCAACTGAATGACAAAATATTACCGCTTTACCAAGCAATCGATCCGATAAGTGGCAAAATATCAGAACTTATCGCACTACAAATCAAAATTGCAGGTCAGGAAAGAGCTGCCGCTAACGAGATTTATCACTCATCGATTGCCATCTTTGCCACTCTTGCAGGGCTTGCAATGCTGATCAGTATTTTGATTGGACTTTGGGTTAATCGCAGTGTGATGAATCCCATCAATGATATTGTGCGCAATTTAAAAACGATCCGCCAAGACTCCGATCTCACGATTAAATTCCGTACTTTTAATGATGATGAACTTGGACTTATTTCGACTAGCCTCACTCAAGTTATTGAACATTTGAGAGGGATTTTGCACTCCATCGCTGAAGCAGCAAATACGGTTAATAGCTCCGCGACCGAGCTAAGTAGTTTTACCCAAGAAACCAATAAACGCATGCAACAGCAACAAGCTGAAACTGAACAAACTGCAACAGCAATGAATGAAATGACGGCGACTGTGGCAGAGGTCGCGCAGAGTACTTCAGCCGCTGCGGATTCGGCAAAGGATGCGGATACTTATGCGGCGAATGGTAACCGTATCGTTATTGACTCAATTAGCAGCATGTCTCAACTTTCAGAACAAATTCAAAAAACGGCGCAAGTCATTGGCTTTTTATCCAATGAAAGCCAAAGTATTGGTCGAGTTTTAGATGTGATAAAGAGTATTGCCGAACAAACCAACCTATTGGCATTAAACGCTGCTATCGAAGCTGCTCGCGCAGGCGAGCAGGGTCGAGGTTTTGCCGTTGTCGCCGATGAAGTCAGAACGCTAGCTCAACGAACTCAAAAGTCCACCCAAGAAATTGAAGCGATGATCGCAACGCTACAAAAAGGGGTTAAAGAAGCAGTTAATGCAATGGAAGTTGGTATCAAGCAAGTCGATGATGCCAATAATAAAGCCAATGAAGCAGGTCAGGCCTTAAAAGAAATTGTAGCGTCAGTAGATAACATTGCTGAGCTCAATGCCCATATTGCGACTGCAGCTGAAGAGGTAGTGTTCATAATTCTGTGTCATTTCAGTAAAATATTCAAAAACAGGAATGACACATGACCCAACCTTTTAACTTCGAACAAGCCCTTAAAGATCTGCAATCAGGTAAAAGCCTCACAGGTAAAG
>NZ_LGYY01000006.1:0-9882 GCF_001308045.1 Shewanella sp. Sh95 | reverse complement strand
TAGGATATTGGCTTCGCGCATCTTGTTGTCCAAGTGTAGTTTTTAGCGAAACCATTTGATCATGCAACAAGATGCGCTTCCACCCTAATTTGATGATTTATTTGTAAATCATCAGGGGATTCTTCAGCACATAGTTAACTAACTGTAATAAAAGGAAGTTATCAGCATTTAATCAAATGCACCATGCGTAAAATTAAACAATGCGCGTTTACCATACTGGCCACTCAACCAAAAATCCACCAATATATTGATTTTTATCACATTTTTAATTATAATGACGCACAAATAAATTAGCTAAGAACACTCAAAACTGCGCACTTCTGAATAAGACTGTATAAAACTCTGGTTTAGACTACTCATTATTAATAACGGAAAGCAGAACATAGAGAAGCATTTGTAAGGTAATGAGCTCCCAGTATGCTGTATAACACTCAGCGCTAAATCGCTTAGGGCAAAAGCACATGCGCCCGAAGCCAACGCATACTGACGGATTTTGGCGCGTGAACCACTCTAGGTAAGTCTGATGCACTAACTCTTTTTTGAAGTTTCAAGTTCATCGTTAGAATGCCATTTACACAGACCTTTTTACATTCTCACGGATGCAGTTCCCGTAACTGTAAATAAAATCTTGCCGCAGGCAACGGATAAGATTATATTTGTAATTACATTTGTAATTACGCGAGATTTCTATGGGCACAATCAACATACGCATCGATGACGAACTCAAAGAGCGTTCTTTTGCCGCATTGGAAAAATTAGGTGTAAGCCCTTCAGAAGCATTACGCCAGACGCTTGAATATGTCGCGACAAGAGGCGCTTTACCCTTTAAGCCGGTACTGCTCACAGCAGATGATGAAGCCTTAATTACCTTGGTAAAAGAGCGTTTAGCGAACCCTCGTAAGGGGATCGAGGTTTCGCTCGATGACCTATAAGTTAGAGTTTGATCCCCGCGCCCTAAAGGAATGGAAAAAGCTCGGAGATCCCATCAGGCAGCAGTTAAAAAAGAAATTAGCGGAGATACTGGAGCATCCCCATATCGAAGCGAACAAGCTCAGGGATCTCCCTGATTGTTACAAAATCAAGTTACGAACATCGGGATATCGCTTGGTATACCAAGTTCAAGATGAACGCATTACCGTGTTTGTCGTGGCCGTAGGCAAACGAGAACGCTTAACCGTGTATTTAGCTGCAGAGAAGCGCCTTTAGTCTACGATTGTAGACTTCTACGGACTAAAGAGCTTATTGCTCAGCCAGATAAAGGCGATATTATCAAAGGTACAGGTGGCTTACGAAAGGTTAGAATGGCTGTAGGCAACAAAGGGAAGAGTGGCAGTATACGAGTGCTATACGTCATTGCTCTGCCCGAAAAGGAATAAATTATGACCATTGTTGATTATATCTTAGTATCATCCCCGTTGCTGTTAGTGATAGCTTTAGGTGTAATGTATTTTAAAAATCATCATAAAGACTCTAACTAATAAAATTTTAATTATAAAAAAGCCTTGTAAAAACAAGGCTTTTTTATGCCATAAATTTGGTTTTGTTACCCCCCCGAGTTGAAAATCGTCCGGATAGTTAAGAAAGCAAAACCGGTCAAAAAATTTATAAAACAATTTTGCATTGCAAAATTATCTACGCCTTCTAAAAAAAGCGCTTGGCAGATAAAGTAATGGAAATAACACAGTATAAACAACCGCATAAAATGCACTGTGCGGCTTTTTTGAAGCGAAATATTTACAATAACCCCAATAGCCGATCAGCGTAAAAGTAAACGAAACGGAGGCCGCCACAAGATATTGGCTCGATAGGGTGATATCTGACTCCTGAATCGCAAGCCAGGCAAAACCCAGCATACAAGATGAAATGATCACACACGGCAACGCATGGGCCCAAAACGCATTCAACGATACTTTATCCATTAAAAACAACCTCTCGATTACAATTTATGCTTCTCTAATCATTGAAAAGCCATGCTTAATCCCACTAAGACACTCTCTTTCGATAGGCTTTTCACTACCAGCTAATGAGGCAATAGCTATGCCGATCTCATTAGCCAAATCACATACCTCAATATCCTTCTTAGGAAGATCACTTAATGCTGTCATTAGCCTAGTAATGAACATTTCAACATCAACTCGATTTAATACAGTGGCTTGTTCACGCAAGTAAGCCTCAAGAACGGCAGGATTGGCGAGCGCCGCAGCTTTAACTTCTGCAAATGGAATACCTTTAACTTTGTTATTCACTATTAACCACCTTGATTTTGTAACTTTTTCAATAATTGAGGTTGCTTGATTCAATTATCACAGGGAAGGAATTGAGCACCGGAATGGAGCGAATATATCCAAGTGAATAGGGCTGCCTGATTTATCAAGGTAGGCCTACTTCACACATCCTGCCCAGTATTATATTCCGCATTTATCCATGTTTTTTTACGGTTATTTAGCGGTTTCAGTGCGTAAAAGCTCAACCCTACAAAAAACCGCTATAAACCTGAAAAATACGATGAAAAGCCGTGGTATATCAGTGGTAAATACGCGCTATATACTGGCTATATACCTTCCATGCCCTACATCCTACACGGGATAATCAACACGTCTCAATATGGTATCCGTCACATAGGGTTTTATGGGCTCATTATATTGATACGTATTTACTCAAACTTGATTTTGAAACAAAATCAAATTCAGATTGGTTATAAGCACAGCATGACAATTGAAGCCCAATCGATGTAATGTCGTTTTATATATTCTATGTTGAGGTTTGCTATGAGTGTCATGTCAGTACGCTTATCCGATGAAATCGAACAAAAGCGAGTACAGCTTGATCAGTTAACAGGTAGAACGAAATCTTTGCTGGCGAAGCAAGCGATTCAGGACGATCTAGATCTGGAAGCATGGCAAATAGCAGAAATCCATGCCGCACTATCCGAAGCAGATGCCGGTGATTTTGTGTCAGAAAACGAAATGGACGCCAAGTTTAAGCATTGGGGAAATTAATACTTGAGTAAGAACTATTCTTTAAAACCTTTGTATAAGACCACTCCGGATGCGATGACTAAACCGAGTGTCACGAACATGATTAAGATAGACCATAGTTGTAGTTCACTCATAATATACCTCTGTTCAGTTTACGTTCTTCCGCGCTATTAATGTTAACAATCACCCCATGAAGGAGCAATGCAAATTGCCGTTACTCTAAGATAAAAATGCTTATCTAAAGGGGTAATTTTGCAACTCATAAATGACCGTTAATGCTGAAATCATGCTCACGTTTTTTTGCATTGCAAATTTATCTCTCGAAAATGATGCTAAAAAACGGCCCACCCTTTTGGCCCTTATTTTTTGCATTGCAAAAATCCATTGCATTTAACGCGCCTGTTTCACGGTGTTGCACTGTGCAACACCGCCTAGAACGGCATGGTTTTAAAGCTAATATTCTGCTTATTGTCATCGAGCGAGCGCAGATACACCGGCTCAGATTCCTGCCCATTTTTATAATGGCTATTCAGGTAAGCGGTCTCGTCTAAGTGGGTGATCAGCGCCTTGATCACCTCTTGGTACTTCTCAGGAACCCGCATCACCACTGTCTTTTCATACTTAGTTTTACGACCAGCACCTGGGCGAGCGCCGCCATGCTGCCCTTTTACAATGGCAATTTTTTCTTCTTTCATAGCTCACCTCCATTTTATTTTCATAGTAATAATCATACTTGAATAAGTTACAAAATCAAGCAATTTAACGACCTAAATACACAGCAGTAACTTGTAACCGGCTATGCCCTAACTCACCGGTTATCACATTTCTGGCGTACCTATCAGCGGCTTGTTGCGCCGCGGGTAATGAACAGACAGAAACACCCGATACCGCCGGACATTCAAAACCGGTCAGTTCCATATAACGGCGATGAGCGTAGCTGTGCCTTAACCCATGTGCCCTATCCAATCCAATTTTTATACAGGTATTTTCATAGCGTTTCATTTGCTGCACATAACTGAGTTCTTTCGGAATAAGCGATCTGCCGGCCGCTAATGCTTTCGCCTCTGCCAATAGTTCGTGCTGAGCAGCCGTTAAAATCGGGATCGCGCGATCTCGACCGCCTTTGCACCAGGACGCATCAAGTACCAAACGATCACCCCGATACGCTTTCGCCGGTTGGATCTTCATGGCTTCTTCACGCCGTAATCCAAACGCTGCCTGCAGGCGCAAGGACATTTGTACATACTGATCGGTTATCAAATTTAGTCGCATATCACTCAATTTTCGGCTCTTATTTTCATTGGTGACATACACTCTACGGCTAATCCCCACCGAGTCATTGGAGCGCGGTACAAGGCCATTTTTACCGATTTTTTCCGCTAACCACCGTAGATGTGCCATACGATTTTTAATCGTGCCCAGGGCAAGGCCCTCAGCTTGCCAATGAGTAACTAATGCTTCGATGTGCTTAGGTTTTAAATTATTGAGTTCAAGCCCTTTAAAACCCAAGGCAACGAGCTGTTTATCGACTAATTTTATGGTTTTGAATCGTTCTGATTTAGTCGCAAAAGAGCTTGGGTTGTGCTGCCGCAATAGCTTGCCGGCCTCAAAAAAGAAATTGGTCGCCATAATGCACCTTGAAAAAGTTACACAATCAAAAATTAGAATTTAATTTTGAGATAAAAAGCACGCCCATTCGGGCGTGTTTTAAGAGGAATATATTTCTCGAGGGCTAACAACACGGCGACCTATTTCTAGGCCATTTCGGAATTCAGTTCAGTGTTAATGCTCGTTCTGACTGCCGACACAGAAAGAACCCACCGGCACACCGGTGATATTGAGCGAGTGTTGTTACGGGCGATTGCCCAAATGATGTGGCTCTGTTGAGCGCAAACATCCAAATATAATGACCCATAAGCTCTGTTGAGCTTGGAGATAACTAGGTGATCAAAGAGGTTTCTTTATTTGGCATCAATGGATGCGAGGTGAAGAAACTTGACTGTACCTCATGCCAAATTACAGCGCAAGCCACTGCTTCGGCGTCACGCCTCAAAAAGCAAAAAATGACGCTACCCCCGCATGAGGAACACCATTCGGGGGTAGTGTCACTCCCTTAAAATGGAGTGACACTACCCCGCTTGACGTCATTTTTTGCTCATTGAAAGAACTAGCCACTTTGCTCTTGGCGATAGACTTCGCTAATCACCTATCGCTCAGAGGCCCTAAAATGCGTTTTAAGCAACATTTTAAAAAAATGTCATATTGCTATACGTTTATCTTTTTCGCCGGTTTTACAGCGTTTAAACCCTGTTAGCATTGATGATAGAGGTGGGTTTACCTCCTTCCTGCTAGACCTGAGCGAAGCGATGCTTTTAGCGAGAAGTACAGCACGTTTGTTGTTAAACGGTCGGAGACAAACGGAACTAATAGCGAGGTTTTTATGCTCGCCCCTAGCGAAGCTAGGAAATGGCGAGGCATTAATGGGTAAGGGTGGAGCCTTTAGGCGAACTAGGGCGAAGCCCTTGGTCGCGGCGCAGCCGCTGCTCTTGGGGGCGCCGGAAACGAGCGGAGCGAGGGGAAGGGCCGGCGGGGGCAAAGCCCCCTGGAGGGGTTCTTATTTATCAGAATAAATTATTGAAGTTTTGCACAGTTCAGATCCAATAAGATCCATCTTTTAAGATCCTAAAAGATCCTAATAGATCCCAGAATCGCTACAGCCCAAGTACACCAAGGCTTACAAAGGAGGTTGGTGTATTCTAATTGGGTAAGCGGTGTATTCTAATTGGGTAAGAGGTGTATTCTAATTGGGTAAGAGGTGTATTCTAATTGGGTAAGCGGTGTATGCTAATTGGGTAAATACTCTCTTTTTTGATACAAAAACAGCAATGAATAAATATGATGTAAATCAAACACTAATGTTTTATTCATATAATTATCTTGCACACTGTGCCAAAGTTATTCACAGCCAAAATATGACTAATATTTTTACGCAAAAATTTCGGGCATAGGAATTGGAAAATTAAACAAGGTGTATTCTAATTGGGTACCCATTCCTCCCCTACGGTGTATGCCGAGTGGGCTCAAAAATTAACCGGTGGTGTATGCCGAGTGGGTAAAATTTTCTCCTACGAAAAGAATTTAAATTCAAAGTTCGAAAGGATTTACATAGCAAAGTTTGATGTACGCTACATGGAAATCAAACCAATAATCATAAATCACAATTAGGTGTATTCTAAATGGGTTCCGTGGTGTACTCTAATTGGGTTTCTAATATAAGTGGCGCACATGGATAGAACTGAAAATACGTTACTCCCAATCACGGGTACCGAATCGCTCTATAGCGGAAAACTCTTAATAATTAATAGTGCTACCAGCGTGCAGCCCAATGTTCTCCTCAGAACAGGTATATTTACGCCAGTAGGTCGCAAAACAAACCTCTACGAGGTGAAAACACAAGACCTTAGTAATGAACTGGTTCATCTCGATCTTTGCAAGAAAGAAGGCTATGACCTCGTTACGGTCAAAGGGCAACGACTCAATGTCGAAACCGATTTTAGAGTGTGGTGCGGTATTGTGTCTGTATTTAGCAAATACGGTTATTCCTCTAATACGGTGAAAATGACATTTTCAGAGTTTGCTAAGCAGTGCGGTTATCCTAGTCGGCGTTTTGATAAAAACTTACGTAAGCAAATTGGTGATTCATTAGAACGAATCCAGAGCCAAAGTATGTCTTTTAAACGAACAAATGCTGAAAAAGCTGTACATACAGGAATGCTTTTACGGGCGATGTATGATGGTGAAGAAGATTTGGTCGAGCTAATGGCCGATCAAACTCTGTGGGATATGTATCGTTTGGATCACCAGGTGCTAGTTAGTCTGCGAGTACTGGAAAAATTGCCCCGTGCAGAGGTCGCACAGTGCCTGTATTTATATTTCACCTCTTTACCCGAGAATCCTCACCCCGTTTCATTTGAGCGCCTTAGAGAGCGTTTGAGGCTTGAGACGTCCAAAAAAGAAGCAAATCGGAAGATTAAGACTGGTATTCAGAAGTTGGAGTCGATTGGCTATCTGTCTGGCAGCTTCGCAGTCAAGAACGGTGAGCAATACTATCTGATTGATCAGCGTTACAAGAAACTGGAAGCCGCCATTACTGGCACACTGTTTTGATAATGTAACGTTATCAAATTTGTAATGAAGCAAATATTTTAAGAACGGATTTACATGATCGTTTTTACTAGGATTTTGCTCTTAGAAAATCACTGAATCTGTTAATTAAATTCTTACCATTATCATCTAAAAGTTGGTATTCTCGAATCAATGACCACCCCTTTTTTATCAATAATGGTTCATCCATCCAATATGCGGGAATTCCAATTAGTCTTTCAAAGGTACGAGCCTCGTGTTCATGCATAGGCCTTTTCCCGAGAATTATTGAGCTTAAAATCTGTTGAGTTAACACCTCATGATTTAATTTTTTAGCTACTTCCGTTTGACTTCCTAAAATTTTAACAACTGAGTGTAAATTTTCCCGACGGTTTATATTAACGTTCACCATATATGTAACCCCATAACTTGAACTATTGTAGTGGGCGTACACACTCCATTGTTTCAGCATATTTATTGCCAGAATGATTTTCCTTTAGCCATTCCTTTGTTTTTAAACATGCCTCATATTCACAACGTTCATCACAAGGCTCGTCACTACAGGCTTTCACCCAGACAAACAGTAATATAACGATAATAATCAATTTCATAATCAAGTCACATCATTAATCGCACGGATCAACGCTTTGGTGTTGATCTTATCGCGCATGCTGATCAGGCCACGGAACAGCTTAGCTGCAGTGATATTTTTACCCGATTCCACCTCTAAGGCTTCGAGCCATAGGTTTAAATCGGCCCTATCGTTTTCCGTTAGGCGCAATGGCAGCGGAGAGGTGCCGGTGGTGATATTACGGCGGGTGGAAACCGTGGTAATTTTCTCTTGTGACTTTGGGCTTTCTTGGGATTCTTTTACAGACTTACGTCTGTTCAATCCAGTAACACCAGTTAATTTACTCATAATATGTATTACACTTGTTATACATTAAGACGTTGAATGACTTCTTTAGCCAGGCTCTTATAATCGGCTAACGTAAGGCTGCTAGGCTTGTAATTCAGCAAGGTTTGACCGCTGACACTGGCTTGGCCAACGTCCTCAGAACGGCGAATCGTGGTCGTTAATACTTTGCCTTCAAGCGAGGCTAATTGCTCATCGAGGAAGTTGTTAATTAGCTTATTGGCCTTGGCAAATTCATTACGGAATACCGCGTAGTTTACGTGCTCGCTTTCTTTGACTTCTTCAAGTGCATCCAGCAAGTCGGCTAAGCCGTTTAATGAAAATGAACCACCATCAACGGGGATCAGGAACATATCGGCGGCCATCATGGCGTTAACCGATGTCAGGCTTAGGTTAGGCGGGCAATCTAAGATCACTATGTCAAAATCGCTGGCGATAGCTTCAAGCTGCTTTAACAGAATGCGTTCGCGGTGAACTTTGGTGAGGCTCTGTTCAATCACTCGGCTTAGGCGAATATCCGTGGGGCAAATACACAGGTTGGGAATCGCCTCACCGTTGGACTGCGCTGGCATAATGGCCTGTTGAATGGGGCACTTTTTCGAGGACTCGAATACATCAGTGATCGAGTGTTCAAATTCAAATTGACCGCCCGTTAATACCACGGATAGGTTAGCCTGGGGATCTAAATCAATCACCAGCACCCGTTTACCTTCATGCGCTAATTGCGCGGATAGGTTGATCACTGTGGTGGTCTTGCCGACGCCACCTTTCTGATTTATCACTGCTAACGTTTTCACAGCATACCCTCGACCGAAAATGTAGGACAATTGTAATACATTTAAAGTTAGTTTAAAAATGAAAAATAACCTTTTCTAGTCGTTAATTGCACAAATATATTCAAGATGTATCTTTTTAAATTGCTCACTAAATTTTTGTTTTTTATTGTATTTGAAAGCCATTTTTTTTCAGCACGTTAGCAACAACTACATACTCAGGCTCATCATTAAGAACATTCCAATAGTGATCTGATAATGTTGATTGAAGAGACATATTAACTAAGTTCCTACCGCGTTCAGGCAACTGTAAATACATCGAAAATGAGACATCAAAAGCACTGCTCCAACAATTTAAAGACTGAAAATACATTATTAAGGCATCAGATATTCGATCAGCGACGATTTCATATCCTTCCGTATCACGTTCATATGAATCTAATTCATGTTGGTTCTGAGCAATAAAAACTGATAATTTTTGTTTTGAGGAAAGCAAATCAAAGCCAATATTTACACCTATAACATCTGCAATTCGCAAAGCTAGAGTTCTCTGAGCAGATGTGGAAGGCCTAAGATCATCAGGTAGACATGACGCAACAGCACCTTCTAACTCATTCTTTAACATTGGGTCCAAAAAAAGTTGCTCTATCTCTGAACTTGAATAGGAAAAGAGGGCATCTTTGGCTAGTTTAGGAAGCTTAATTTCAACGGTTTCATTTTCAACAGAAAACCTAATATATGCAGATTTTTTATACCTTGTTTTAGCTTTTTCTTGGATAGTTCTAATCAACGCAGTTAGATTTATTTCCTTATCTCGTTGAAAAACTAAAGCATCAATAAATCCTTGCTTTAAAAATTCTGATATAGGGATATAGACCTCAGATCCATTCTCAAAGTCCATAATTATAATTCTATCCATCACGCCCCCAATTTTATATAGAAACCATAAAACCGACTTTCCGCACCTGATTTAGGAATAAATTTGCCGATACCGTTCGCCTAACACGTCGAGAATGATCTGCTGGTCCACTGTGAGTCCTGTGACTTGAGGTGGCGCCTCTCCCAACTGGTA
>NZ_LGYY01000103.1:0-10057 GCF_001308045.1 Shewanella sp. Sh95 | reverse complement strand
CTCCTGCTGATAATTCATGGTAGTACTGCTTGTTTCTTTGGCGAGAAGAGCGTACCACTTTTAGCAGTTGGCTTCCTCTTCTACACCTTTCCATGAATGTCGCACTTATTATCTGAAATCGGGTGTATTAAATAAATAATTGAATCTGACTGTAGAGTTAATTAACCCCGCTCTACAGTCAATTTCAACCTTCTATAATGAATTATATTATTAGGTCATTATTATGAGTAAATCAGAAAATAAAATTGGCGTTGTCCAATTAACGATTATCACCATAGTGAATATGATGGGCTCTGGGATTATCATGCTGCCCACCCAATTAGCCCAAGTCGGTACTATCTCTGTGCTTTCTTGGCTTGTGACCGCCGCAGGCTCAACCGCGCTGGCTTTTGCGTTTGCAAAATGCGGTATGTTCAGTAAAAAAACCGGTGGTATGGGCGGTTATGCCGAATATGCCTTTGGCCGCAGCGGTAACTTTATGGCGAACTACACCTATGCGGTTTCGCTACTTATCGCTAACGTCGCCATCGCTATCTCCGCCGTGGGTTATGCCGCGGTGCTGCTCGAAGTGAACTTAAGCCCAATGGCTATCTGTCTTGCCACCATTGGCGTGCTTTGGTTAGCCACTGTCGCAAACTTTGGTGGTGCTCGCATTACAGGCCGCGTGAGCAGCGTGACCGTGTGGGGGATTATTCTGCCAGTGATTGGCGTGTCGTTAGTCGGTTGGTTCTGGTTCGACATCGACCTCTATAAAGGTGCATGGAACCCACATGATATGCCGTTCTTCAAAGCCTTAGGCGGTTCTATCGCGATGACCTTATGGGCATTCCTTGGCTTAGAATCGGCTTGTGCTAACTCAGAGGCCGTTGATAACCCAGAGAAAAACGTTCCTATCGCCGTAATGGGCGGAACGTTAGGAGCAGCGCTTATCTATATCGTTTCCACCAACGTGATAGCTGGGATTGTGCCTAACGCCGAACTTGCTAATTCAAACGCACCTTTTGGTTTAGCCTTCGCGCAAATGTTTAACCCTGTTGTGGGTAAAATCGTAATGGCCTGCGCCATTATCTCCTGTACAGGTTCACTGCTCGGTTGGCAGTTCACTATCGCGCAAGTGTTTAAAGCCTCTGCCGATGAAGGTTTCTTCCCTAAAGTGTTCGCTAAAGTCAGCAAAGCAGATGCGCCAATTTGGGGGATGACCATCATCGTTTCGATTCAAACCCTGCTGTCTTTGATGACTATCAGTCCATCACTGAGCAAACAGTTTGAAGCGCTCGTTAACCTTGCGGTGGTAACGAACATTGTGCCTTATATCCTGTCGATGGCAGCCCTAGGTGTGATGCAAAAACAACTCAAGGTGCCAGCCAACAAAGCCCGTGTTGCCAACGTGATTGCGATTATCGGCGCCCTGTATAGCTTCTACGCCCTCTATAGCTCTGGTGAAACTGCTGTGATGTTAGGTGCTATCGTGACCTTCTTCGGTTGGACCATCTACGGGGTGATTTCAAATAAAACCCCAAGCGTTGGGATCAAAGCGGCGTGAGCACAATGCACCTGCGAGTCTAATCCCTTAATAAATAAGAAACTTAACAGCAATCCGTCTTTAGGGACCTTAAGCCACAGTGCTTAAGGTCCCCAGACAAAACTTGCCAAATTTCGGTGGAATGATGAAAAAAACCTGCATAGCGTTAATGCTACCTATGCTGTTGGTGGCCACCAGCAGCCAAGCGATTGAACTCTATAACGATCAAAAAAATTCATTAGATTTAAGCGGTTGGTTAGGCTTCGCGGCACTCAACGACAGCCACGATACCTCAGTAATCGATGACTCCTCCCGAGTACGATTTAGCTTTGAACGCAGCGAGAGAAATGGCTGGACCGCCTTTGCCACCACGGAATGGGGCATCAACATGGTGTCTAGCGATGACAGTTTAGTGATGCAAGGTGGCAAATTGGCCGCCGAAAAAACCGAAGACTTCCTCTACAACCGCTTAGGCTATGTCGGTATGTCACACGATGAATGGGGTAGTCTCAGCTTTGGTAAGCAATGGGGCGCTTACTACGATGTCGCAGGCACAACGGACTTACCGAACGTCTTCGCCGGATATAGTGTCGGTGCCTATGCCTTTAGCGATGGCGGGTTAACCGGAACAGGCCGTGCCGACTCTGCGTTTATCTACCGCAATAGCTTTGGCCCAGTGCAAATCGCCCTACAATACGCCGCCAAAACCAATGGTGATGTCACCTTAAAAAACGACGACGGCAGCGAAATGACTAACTCTGAGCTCAATTTCGACAGCAGTTACGGTGCCAGCCTGACCTACTCACTCACCGATAAATTTAAACTGCTCGCCGGCTTTAATCGTGGCGACTTTGAAGGCCACCTAGGTAACACTCAAGTCGATGAAACCAACGAAATCGTCGGTATCGGTGCCATGTATGGTGATTACTATCACTACGCCGATAACCGCGAAGCCAGCGGTCTCTACGTCGGCTTTAACGCCCATCAGAGTAAGAACAATGAGCTGGTCGGCGGCGAACTCTACGACGCTACTGGCGCTGAGCTGATGACGGCCTATCAATTCGATAATGGCTTTGTGCCTATGATTGTCCTCAGCTATTTGGACTTAGACACAGATGCCAGTACGCCAATCCAAGGCAAATGGACCCGCCAATTCGCCATGCTTGGCCTGCACTACCGTTACAGTAACGACACTGTGATGTTTGCCGAAATGAAGTTAGATTTCAGCAACATGGATGATCCAGCACTCGAAGCACAGGAAGATAATGGCTTTGCGGTAGGGATTAACTACTTCTTTTAGGAATGGAAAGTCTTCATCAGGCTCTCCCGTACATTGAGGGATAGTGGCTCACGTTCCTCATATCCGTGGGCCCATTTGAGACTGAGGTGCGGCGCACGTTCCGTCTACAAACGCTCGCAACACACTCATTGGATGGTACCGCTGGTTTACCATCATCTCTGCGCCACTCCAAATAGATTTACTGGAGTGGCTTTTTTTCACCGTTACTTGGCGTGCTGACGGCCTGAAGAGGCTTTGTTTCCGCGGCCTTGGTGGCCAGCTTTACCCTGCTCTGATTTTCCCTTAAAGCCCGACTGACCAAAAGGAGCCTTAGCTCCCGGACGGCTGCTCTTAGGCTGCTGACCTTGCGTTGCATTCGCCCCAGACTTGGGTCCCTTAGGCTTGCTTGCGCTCGGTTTGCCCTTGGCATCGCCTTTACCCTTTCGCTCATCGAACTGATTGCCCGAGAAACGCGTCAGGGCTTTTTGCCCTTGGTTAGCATCCTTCATCCATTTCGGGCCACGTTCGTTGCGCCCTTCTGGTGGAACAAGGTGATTCGGACTGTTACCAATCAAATCTTCACGTCCCATGGCAATCAAGCCTTCACGGATAATCGGCCAACCCGCTGGATCATGGTAACGCAGCAGCGCCTTATGCAGGCGGCGTTGGCGGCCCTTCTTCGGCACTGGCACTACTTCACTGGTGTGCTTGACGTTTTTCAGCGAGTTAAGCTCAGTGTGATAAATAGTCGTCGCATTGGCCATTGGCGATGGATAGAAGTTTTGCACTTGGTCGAGCTTAAACTTACGCTCCTTCAACCAGAGTGCGAGGTTAAGCATATCCTCGTCGGTTGTGCCGGGATGCGCCGAAATAAAATAAGGGATCAGGAACTGCTCTTTACCCGCTTCCTTAGAAAACTTATCGAACAGCTCTTTAAACTTATCGTAGGCGCCCATGCCGGGTTTCATCATCTTGCTGAGCGGCCCTTCTTCGGTATGCTCAGGGGCGATTTTTAAATAGCCGCCCACATGGTGCTGGACCAACTCTTTGACATAAGCAGGATCTTCAATCGCTAAGTCGTAACGCACACCCGAAGCAATCAAGATTTTCTTAATGCCGGGCACAGCACGAGCAGCGCGGTACAAGTCGATAGTATGTTTATGATCTGTGCCTAAATGGCCGCAAATCGATGGATACACACAGGATAAACGGCGACAGGTTTTCTCCGCTTTTTCACTGGTACAACCGAGGCGATACATGTTGGCAGTGGGGCCACCTAAGTCAGAAATCACCCCAGTAAAACCGGGAACCTTATCCTGAATATCTTTGATTTCTTTGATAATCGATTCTTGCGAACGGCTCTGGATAATTCGGCCTTCGTGCTCGGTAATCGAGCAGAATGAACAGCCACCAAAGCAGCCGCGCATAATGTTGATCGAGGTTTTGATCATGTCATAGGCAGGGATTTTCTCCTTGCCGTAGGCAGGATGCGGCACCCGTTTATAGGGTAAATCGAACACGGCATCCATTTCGTCGGTATTGAGTGGCCAAGCTGGTGGGTTCACCCACACGCCACGGTCACCGTGGGGCTGGAACAACGCCCGCGCACAACCCGGGTTTTGCTCTTGGTGCAAAATCCGCGAAGCATGGGCGTATAAATATTTGTCTTCAGACACCTTTTCAAAGGCAGGCAGCAGCACATAGGTTTTATCCCATGGCTTAGGGCGTGGCGGCTGCACACTGATAGGCTTTGGCGCATCGTTATCGAAAATTTTAACATCCGATGGGCCTGATAAATTGGCGCAGCCCACATCGTCGGCGCCATAGGGGTTCGGGATAGGATCGATCTTATGTAGTTGATCTATCTTGCGAGAATCCATCCCACGCCACTCGGGCATAGGCTCTTTACGGATAACGGCAGTACCGCGCACATCTTGGATATCCGCAATCGCTTCGCCCGCCGCTAAACGACGCGCCACTTCGGCCAGCGGACGCTCGGCGTTGCCGTACATTAAAATGTCGGCCTTGGCATCAAAAATCACGCTGCGGCGGACTTTATCCGACCAATAATCGTAGTGCGCAATACGGCGCAGACTCGCTTCGATGCCGCCGATAATGACAGGCACATCTTTGTAGGCTTCTTTACAACGTTGGGTATAAACCGTCACAGCGCGGTCGGGGCGCTTACCGCCGACATCGCCCGGAGTATAGGCATCATCGCTGCGAATACGGCGATCGGCGGTGTAGCGGTTGATCATTGAATCCATATTGCCGGCGGTAACGCCAAAAAATAGATTCGGGCGCCCTAGCTGCATAAAGGCATCTTTGCTCGACCAATCGGGCTGGGCAATAATCCCGACGCGGTAGCCTTGGGCTTCTAACATACGGCCAATCACCGCCATACCAAAACTAGGATGATCCACATAGGCATCGCCAGTGACGATAATAATGTCACAGCTGTCCCAGCCTAATTTCTCCATCTCCTTGCGGGACATAGGTAAGAAAGGCGCTGTGCCAAAACATTCGGCCCAATACTTGGGATGGCTAAACAGTGTGGATTCAACTTGCATCGATTTTGACCCAAAAACGTAATGTCAAACAAAGGTGCAGACAAAAGCAAGCCGCACCGATTTAGGGACGCGGAGTATAGCAGGCAAACAGGGATAAGTGCGATTAAAAAAACAGCAGCAGAGGTGTTTTTC
Organism: Shewanella sp. Sh95; assembly: GCF_001308045.1. Classification (NCBI taxonomy): domain Bacteria; kingdom Pseudomonadati; phylum Pseudomonadota; class Gammaproteobacteria; order Alteromonadales; family Shewanellaceae; genus Shewanella; species Shewanella sp. Sh95. Next base: position 4,554 of record NZ_LGYY01000103.1, on the reverse strand, counting down.
GGGGTATTTACGCCAATGCGCTTAATACCCCTAAAGTGGCTAAGGATATGGCTTAGACGGCCATTACCTATCCCAGCAGTTACAGACTTTGGGAAAAATGCACTAAGTTGACTAGGGCTAGGCTGATAGTCACCAACCAAGTGAGCAACACGCCCCAAAAACGGCCGAAATGATAACCGCCTTTGCCTTGAGTTAAGCCAATAGCATGGAGTAAACGCGCTACAATCCATACAGTACCAAAGCAGTGCAAATAGAAATGCGCTAAGCCACCCGCCTCGGCCACTAGCATTAAAATCAATACGATGGGCGCATTCTCAATTAGATTTGCGTGCACCCTGTTCGCCAGTGCTAAAGCATCGTTACCGCCGTCACCGAGACCGATTTTTTGGCTTCGTCTTAATTTCACCACTCGATACGCTAAAGCAATGATTAACAACCCAGTCAAGCTGGCGTAAAACCCTGTAACGATTAATGGCATAGCAACTCCCTTTTAATTAACATAAGCGCGGTATACACCGCAAAAATTCAGCAATTTATTTGTATTAAGGTTAAAAGCCATTAACCTTTTAGTGACGAGATAGGTTAATATGCGCGCGCAATCTCTTACAACTTTTTATACAGCGAATAGCCCGATTGGATAACGAACAGTTTCTCGAAAAGCGTAAATTTATCATTAAGCTAGGTAAGGCTTTGCATAAGTTTGGCACACCCGCTTACCGTCTTGAAACCCATTTACAAACCGTTTCTCGGACGCTCGGAATCGAAGGTTATTTTTTAATCTCGCCGACCTCCATGACCTTCGTATTACAACACGATACCGATCAAGAATATAACCATGTTGCGCGGGTAAAACCCGGCGAGTTGGATTTAGGTTCTCTCGCCCGCACCGATGAACTGGTGGATGAACTCACCTCAGGTAAACGCACGCTCACCGAAGCCTTAGACAGGCTAGAGGAAATCGCCAACAAACCCAACCCCTACGGCCCAGCACTAACTTGTTTTTCCTTCGGCACCTCAGCAGCGGCATTTGCCATGTTGATGGGCACAGGGTGGAACGATGTTTTTTGGTCTGGTTTGTTAGGCTTGCTAGTCTATGGCTTTGTATACCGCGCCGAGCGCTCGACTCGCATGGCAGAAGTGTTAGAGCCATTCGCGACGATTGTTTGCGCCATTGCCGCCTGCGCCATTGCCCGCATCGACCCTAATATTAATATTCCGGTGGTGATCCTCTCCTCGATCATCATCTTTATTCCCGGTTTAGCCTTAACCTTGGGGCTTGCTGAGCTGGCGGCACGCGATTTGATTTCGGGCACAGCGCGGATCATGGACGCCAGTATGCTGTTGTTTAAGCTATATTTTGGTGCAGTTTTGGGGATGGCAATTGGTAAAGCCTTCTTCGGTGAGGCCATTTATATCGAACCGGAAGGATTGCCTCGCTGGGCGATTTGGTCGGCGGTGCCCATCCTTTCTATGGCGCTGGTGTTCATCTTTAAAGCACGGATGCAAGATTCGCCTTGGGGCGTTCTAGCGGGAATTGTCGCATTTTTCTCCGCCATGTTAGGTGGGCACTTTTTTGGGGATTCGGTGGGGATCTTTTTTGGTGCCCTAGCCGTAGGAGTTTACTCCAATCTTTATGCCCGTTGGATGAAGGCTCCCGCCTCAATTGCATTGCTGCAAGGCATTGTGATCTTAGTACCCGGCAGTAAAACCTACATAGGGCTGAACGCGCTGATCTCCGGCGAAACTATGCTTAACCAATCCCATATTGGCTCGCAGATCTTTTTGATCTTTATGTCGCTTATCGCCGGACTGATTTTTGCCAACGTCGTAGTACCACCAAGGCGTACGCTATAACATTCATCCTCAGGGCTGGCGCCAACTCCAGCCCTATTCTTAAAATAACCTTATGTAAAATCATAATCTTATTAAAATGTTTACTTGACTAATCGTCATATCCCGTGTGTTATTAAATTGTGAAGCAGCAGAACCTTAAGCTGTCGCCATCCAGTTTACGGGAGTGGTTTTATGCAGAAGTTTACCCTGTATGCATCGATTCTACCTTGTTGCCTCTGTGGTCTAGTCAACCTAGCCACAGCGGATGAGGTTGCGCCCAAAACCACCTCGGATCAAGCCCCAAAAAAGGTTAGTAAGATCATCGTTGTAAGCAATCCTATCTTCGACGAGTCAGATCCCGATGCATTTTTTATCCACCGTTGGGCGAACTATCTGCATATAAATACCAAGGAATATGTGGTTCGCGATAAGCTTACCTTTAGCGAAAACGATACGGTCACCCAAAAAGATCTCGATGAGTCTCAACGTTTATTGCGCGCCGAACCCTATATTCGTGATGCCAAAGTTTATACAAGTGAGAAGGATCCCCAAACGGATTCTCCCCTCGAAGATGAATCCATTATTATTGAAACTTGGGACAACTGGTCGCTACTGCCAACGGCCAGCTTTAGCAGCTCAGGAGGTGACACTCGTTATTCCTTTGGCGTAAAAGAAGATAACCTTCTAGGTACTGGCATTCGCACCCGCTTAAAGTATCAATCTAACGAATCCCGCACTGGCTATAAGTTTGCCTTTGAGGCACCCGTGAGTTTTATTGATCACGGCATTGTCGCCGCTGAATTTTATGATAATAGTGACGGCCAAGCTAAACATGTGTACGTGAGCAAGCCTTTCTATTCATTGAATACTGAGACCATGTACTCGGCCGAGTTTTTAGATGATAGCCGCACCGATATTTTGAGACAAAATGGGCAAGAGGTGAACGAGTTTGCCCACACTGTCGATTACCTTAATTTGCAATATGGTTGGTTACTCAATAGAAGCAACGACAATCTGTCTCGCTTTATTGCTGGCTTTACCCAAGACAAACACGAGTTTGCCAATTCAGAGGTGTATCCCAACTCAGCGTTACCACAAGATAGGGACTTTATGTATCCCTGGGTTGCCTATGAATATGTTCAAGATGATTTTCAGATACTCAACAACGTGCACCTGATCCGTAATAATGAAGACTTTAACTTAGGATGGCATCACTATATCCAACTCGGTATTGAAACCAATGATATCGGCGACAATAACCCAGTGGGTTACCACCTTAAATGGCAAACCAGTAGGGGTTATAAATTTGATGAACATCTTTGGTTACTGGAAATGGGCGCGACCAGCACTCTAGGCACCACACAAAAAGACACTTTTCAGGCTAATGTACAAGCGGAATACTTCTATCAAATCAATCCTAAATGGATTGCCTATGGCAAAGCTTGGGCAAGCCTATCCAATAATACCTATCTCGATCTAACTCAAGGACTTGGGGATGAAACTGGAGTACGAGGTTATCCCAACGAATATCAACAAGGGGATAACCAATGGTTATTTACCGCCGAAATCCGCAATTATCCGAATATCAACTTATACCAATTAGCCGAACTCGGCTGGGCAGTCTTTGCGGATGTAGGCCAAGCCTCTGGCGGCCCCTTAGCCGACAATAACGAAGTCAACGGCCCGCTAGGTAGCATAGGTATTGGCGCGCGGATTTATTCATCTAGATCCAGTTATGGCAACGTCGCCCATATCGATTTTTCGGTACCTTACACGGGGGGCGATTCAGTAAACAGTTGGGAATGGTGATTTTTAGTCAAACAAAGCTTTTAAGCTATTTAGTTGACAGAATATTAGCCTTAGAGACGCTATAAGCCAGTTTAAATCAGGCCGATAAGAGCGCTCCCTATGGCTCACTTTTAGTGATTTTTAAGTAGGCTATATTCTTCTAATCACTAAAGGGGTATTTATAGTGATCAACAAAATTGGATTATCATCTCTGCAATTACTTCAGCCTTTAACCGCTTTTTAGTCGAGTATTTTCATTCTCAAGTTCATTTAAGCAAACCACTGACACTGTCCCGATACCACTAAATTTAGCTCGCCATTGAAACCAGCCAAATCAAATATCTCATCAGTTCATAGCCTTACAGGTATTTCAATTCGAGGCGCATAACGCAGAAAGAGTTATTCCATTTTAAGTCAATCCCACAGGAAGCAGGATGCCTTTAAAGCTGTCAGGTGTTCACTGCATGGTAAAGCGCTTATACTGCGATCGAGGCTTTTGGCAGAGCCCATTATGCCTTCAAGCCTTCACCTTGCCTAAAGTGCTTTGTACTCCGCGAAATGAACAGATATTGAATACGATTGGTATGGTACATCACACAGTGATGCGCTCATAAATGAGAGGGATAAATGCTGCAGAACAGGATTCCGCGACAATTTAAATAGATAAATTCCAAAGACGAAAAAGCCCTAACATTGCTGTTAGGGCTTATCGAAATGTTGGCGGAGCGGACGGGACTCGAACCCGCGACCCCCGGCGTGACAGGCCGGTATTCTAACCAACTGAACTACCGCTCCTTTAACTTAACGTTTGCACATTAAGCTAAATTAGGCGCTTGGCGATGACCTACTCTCACATGGGGAGACCCCACACTACCATCGGCGCGATTGCGTTTCACTTCTGAGTTCGGGATGGGATCAGGTGGGACCACAATG
>NZ_LGYY01000203.1:0-11003 GCF_001308045.1 Shewanella sp. Sh95 | reverse complement strand
CATCATTGCTGATGGCTTTTCCGTGAAATATGGCGGAGGAGCAGGGATTTGAACCCTGGGTGGGCTATAAACCCACGCCGGTTTTCAAGACCGGTGCATTAAACCACTCTGCCACCCCTCCGAACGAGCGAGATAATATACATCTCGCCCAAAGCTGTAAACTTAAATTTATTATTATTTGAATTGATTGGCGATTTGATATCCAGCTGGCGATGAAATCATCGCTTTCAGGGCGATTTTTGATCTGTTGCTATTTCTGCTCACTAAAAACCGGCATGACAACAACATTACCTAAGTCACTTTTGAATAGATTAAAGAATCGCGAGCACTTTTTTAAGGTGGCGGCTTCCTATGAAAAAGATGAAGTATAAATGGGATCGTAGGAGAAGGTTAATCCAAACCTTAAAAATCAACTTCTTCATATCAGAACATAATGATTATCAAGACAATCGCAGATACGCCTTTTGGCAATGTAATCAAACATCTCATACCATGGAACCAGATGCAAAAAGGCCGCTAATTGTTTAGCGGCCTTTTTGACTGACATAACATAAACAAAAAGGCCATCATTGCTGATAGCCTTTCCGTGAAATATGGCGGAGGAGCAGGGATTTGAACCCTGGGTGGGCTATAAACCCACGCCGGTTTTCAAGACCGGTGCATTAAACCACTCTGCCACCCCTCCGAACGCCGCAAATAATATAAGCATCATCGGTGCTTGTAAACAGCAATTTTTGAATATTGTCTCAAATGCTCATCTTATGTTCAGACGGATGAATTTTCAGGCGAATAGCAAACATATTTTCAGCAATATCTGGGTAAAGCAGCAGGCTTTGTTTCCTAAAAGCACAAATAACTACAGAGTGCTTCCTGAGCGCCAGTATGGTGCTTAAAACCCTTGTTTCATCGTCAGTCGTTTATCTGTAATCAGAATATTATTTTGATTTAAACCCGAAAAACATTGGATTTCACTATTAGGAAACAAAGCCAAAGCAGCATAAAAACACCTATACAGTAAGAGACTTGCCCTCTCGGTATGGTAAAATCGCGGTAACTTTTCACGGTAAATGCTTATATGAATTCACTCTTGATACCTTCATCCTCACTCGCCCCTGAATTTAATCTTCCCGTCCTGTCGCAATTGCCAACAGGATATAAAGCGTTGCTTTTAGGTCAAGAGCGCGTATTGGATGCCTTTAAGTTACATAACGCCATTGCCGATCAACAACTGTATCTCGCAGACTTTCCTGGCATCGATAGACTATTAATGATCAAAGCATTAATGGAAACGCTTGAGCCATTGCCGGCAGCTTATCTGGTGGCAAAGCGCCCCGAAGACAAAACCATTCAATTCCATTGGCAATATGAAGCGCCGCAGGACAACCAAGGCTCAATTGCTGAAAAGCATGTCAGTTATCGCTATCTGAGTGGCAATATCCGCCGTTCAGACCTACTTGGCCGTATGGTGCAATCAGGTAATAGCAGTAAATATCAAGCGGGTGCATTGGCCGAATGCCATTATGTATTTATCTGCGCTGAATCCCTGTGGAAACGAGAAGGCTTATGGGATTTGCTGCTGCAAATCCTGACACAGAAAGAGTATCAAATCAGTCACAACCTAAGCCCAATCCCATTAAATTGTAAAATTATTTTAATTGGCGCGGGTTTAATCTATAGCCAAATTAGGTCTGAAGATTGGCAATTTCAACGCCACTTTAACCTGTTGGCAGAACTGGCGGGTGAACTGGATTTGACCCGTTTTAAAGAAGCGCAATATGCCAGTTGGCTACAAACGGTGGCACAAAGTGTCGATGTCACATTAGAACAATCCAGTCTTGCCCCACTCTTTCGACACAGTGCTAGATTAACTGAGCATCAACGTCGCTTAAGTCTCTCAATGCTAGATTTGGCGCAGTTAATGGCGCAGGCAAAAGTCTATCGCGGTAAATCAACAATTAATGCAGCCAGCATTGAACGTGCGCTATCGCAAGCCAATTATCGCCATAACAGCTCTGAAGAATTTTCAAGCCAAAGTTTTGATGACAATTTCATAAATCTGCCAACTACGGGCGCTATGGTAGGACAAATTAATGGTCTTACTGTTATCGATGCGATTGATCACTGCTATGGTGAACCAGCTCGGATCACCGCTACGGTACACTATGGTGACGGTGAAGTTGCAGATATTGAAAGAAAGTCAGAGCTGGGCGGTAATATCCATGCAAAGGGTATGATGATCCTTTCAGCCTGTTTATATCGTATCTTTGGTCGCGATGCGCCATTGCACCTAAATGCCAATATTGTATTTGAGCAATCCTATCAGGAGATCGATGGCGATAGCGCCTCGCTTGCAGAATATTGCTGCTTGATGTCGGCCATTGCCGAACAGCCGATTATTCAATCGTTAGCCATAACAGGTGCATTGGATCAATTTGGTAATGTACAAGCCATCGGCGGCATTAATGAAAAAATAGAAGGCTTTTTTAATCTTTGTGAACGCCGAGGCTTAACCGGTGAGCAAGGTGTAATTATGCCCAAGTCAAATATATTACAGCTTAATCTACACCCCAAAGTGATTACAGCTGTAGGCAAAGGCTTGTTCCATATTTATGCCATTGAACATATGGATGAAGCGGTCGAGCTATTGATGCAGATGCCCGCTGGCGTTGCCGATGAAGATAATGACTTCCCAGCAGAATCCTTATATGGTCTAGTGCAACAACGATTAGACAAGCTAGCTGGTAACGGTGAAGAAGAAATAGGCTTAATGACGAGATTACTCGCAAAACTAGGATTTTTTCGACATTAATTAGCTGATCGGAGTTGTTTAGCTTACACGTGTTCGCTAATCTTGGCGCTCTTATTGCTGGAGTAGTAAAACAATGAATAAAGCAAACAGTTTCAACAAAGAAGAACTTATCGCCTGTGGCCATGGGAAATTATTTGGTCCAAACTCCCCTCGCCTCCCCGTAGACAACATGCTGATGATCGACAGGATCATCACCATCAATGACAACGGTGGTGAGTTTGGAAAAGGTGAAATTGTTGCCGAACTCGACATTAAGCCAGAATTATGGTTTTTTGACTGCCACTTTATCACTGACCCAGTTATGCCGGGTTGCTTAGGCTTAGATGCCATGTGGCAACTGGTTGGTTTTTACCTAGGCTGGGAAGGTGCTGAAGGCAAAGGTCGCGCTTTAGGTGTGGGTGAAGTGAAGTTTACAGGTCAAGTATTACCCGGCGCGAAAAAGGTCACTTATAAGCTCAATATCAAACGTACCATCCACCGTAAATTAGTAATGGGTATTGCAGATGCCATCCTTGAAGTAGATGGACGTCAAATTTACAGTGCAACCGACCTTAAAGTCGGTGTATTTAGCGATACTTCGACCTTCTAACCTGCTTTACTCGGCAATATTCAATAGAGACAAAAATGCCCTCATCTGAGGGCAATTATGCTGCATTACTCTGTTTGTTCTGGGCTATTTAATTAATGAGCAAAACGCCATTATTTATTAAATAGCCCATTAACTCGGCCATCCACACCTTCACGCCAACCACCTAACCACTGTGACCGCGAATCAAGATTTGCATAAGGACAGAGCTCCTTAGAGCGCCCACCAATACCAGCTTGGAATCCTTTTGAAAAAGCTCTGTCTAAACGATCTCGTTTTTGTCTTTTCATGCAAGCGTCCTCTGTTCTACGTGAAATAGAAGCAACAGCTTCACCCATAGGAATAGTGCTTTTCAGCGCTGAGATCAATCAAAAAATCGTTCATTTTATCGACTATTTATTAAACTATTGAGATCATGATTAAAAAAAATCGAGGCATTTTGCCTCGATTTTTTTAGTCTGAATTCAAGCTTAAAAACTAGCGAACCCGACGACGTAACCAAACTAAGGGTAAGGCTAATAACCACGCGAAAGATGCTGCACCTTTACGTTCATAATTCCCCGTATCAGTACTTTCATCCACGGTACATGCTTCACCGTTAGTGGTAGGTTTAAGCACAACCATACGTGGAATATAAGCTGTCACAGGGTCACCATTACCGCTGAGTTCAAACAGAGGTAGGCCATTTTCACCAACGATAATGTTGCCATCTTTATCGAGTTGGTATGAAGGCTTACGGATAAAGGCGGTACCGACAATGGTTCCCTCTTCGTTAATACTCGCGGCTTCAACAACCAGAATATCACTGTTGTAGCTAAGCACTTTACCTGAACCATCCGTGATTTCAACTTTATGACGAGCCCAATTTCCATCAGCTCCCTTATCAAAACCCTTAGATTCACAGGTCAGCAAGTTATTAAGGTTACTGAACTCACCTGTTGACTTTTCATATAAGAAGCCCGCCTTTGGTCGCGGTTTTTCCTTATCGTAGGTAGTTTCAATATAGCCAACGACTTGACCTTTATTATTGATATCTTTGGGTTTGCTGGAAAGATCCGTTGTCGTCGCCGCAAAATCATTAGGCGTCACATAAGGCACATCAGGGGTATTAATATCAAAGTAGAAGAACTTATCGCGTAAATATCCTTGGATATAGCTGCGATAGCTTCCCACGACAATACCACTGTCATTCACATCGTAGGCGATGGAGCTTGAAATAGAATCACCCATCGGGATCCAATGGTATTGATAGTTGCCCTCAGCATCTTTGCTCCAATAGGCGGCATCTTGACGTAATCTATCAGTATTACCGTTACGGTAAACATGCGAGCGTCCCGCCACCACACCGTCATTATTCACTCCCAGAGCTTGGGCGGTAAACGTCAGCGTATTATCACTAGCAGGGGTTAATCCTAAGGGTAATGCAGTACCCGTTGCGGCGCCATTCTCCAGTTGCCATACATAGGCACGGGTTTGGTACTGAATATTGCGAGTACCTTGGGTATTAGGATATTGCTCACGCTGAATACACACATCTAACGGTAACGTGTTATCAGTACCTAAACAGTAAGCAACCCGATCGCCGCCATATTTACTGATATCAGTACTGGCATAACCAACAATTAAATTATTGTTATTTACAGCCGTTGCCGCCGACCAACCGCCTAACTCAACAGTTTTATCATCTTTCACATACTGAGTATAAGGTGGCGGTAATGGGATTTCGCTATCGCCAACTTTTGCAACACCGCGATATTCGTAATCACGGTAATACCAGTAGTCGGTTGCGTCATCTGTCGTCGCGGTATTTTCCGTCTTCTTTTCAGGTGCAGTCATGCTGCCGACTTTTACGCCAGCATCGTTGATACCGTAGTAAAAAGTATCAACTGAGTTGACAACAGAAGTATCACTCGGTGGCGTAGTGCCATTAATACTGTCAAACGTTGGTAACCATGCACCAGCTGCACCATTTTGCGCGGCAATAAACGCAAAGTTATTAGCAACAATAGCTGCAGTAATGGAGTAAGTAATGGTTTCTTCAGGGGCGATACCATCTTCAACGTCGATAACCCCACCTTCCACATCGGATGTACTGAGTTTTTTCTTACCTTTAGCGATACCGACTAACTCATCGTTGGCATTCACGCCTAAGGCATAACCATTACGAGTGCCTTCGAGCGTGCCTTGCAAATCATAATTGTCAATATTAACAATTTCATAGACGGGTGCAGCATGGGCACTGTGTAATACGCCAAGGACACCTAAGGCAACCAAGGAGAGGGCTTTATCCAACTTTGACTTCATTAATTCTATTCCCATTTTTATTATTGGTTTACTTCAGTGACTCAAGCTCTTCCCATCGCTCGAAGCAAACTTCCAATTGCTTTTCTTTATCCGCCAACAGGTTCAATACCGAATTGATTTTATCCTGTGTTTGGCTATAAAAATCTGGGCTTGCCACTGTGGTTTGCAATTCGAGGATTTCTGCCTCTAATGTTTCCATCAACTCAGGCATGGCCTCTAATTCACGCTGTAACTTATAGGACAGTTTTTTCGCGGCTTTGGCGGGCTCGGCCACTTTTACCTCAGCGGTTTTTACTGTCGCAGGAGCTTCGACCGTGTTTGGTTGACTAGGTTCCTCAGAATAAAACTTTGCCCCTTGGTCAATTGCGTCTTGATAACCACCAACATACTCGCTCCAATGCCCATTACCCGCATACCACCAGCTGCTGGTGACAGTGTTATCGATAAAGGCCCTATCATGGCTCACAAGCAACAGTGTGCCTTGATACTCAGTCAGCAGCGACTCTAGCAATTCTAGGGTCTCAATATCAAGATCGTTTGTCGGTTCGTCGAGGATAATCAGGTTAGCCGGACGAATAAGTAACTTAGCCAGTAATAACCGGTTTTTCTCACCACCCGATAATGCCTTTACTGGCGTACGGGCGCGCATCGGCGAAAATAGGAAATCCTGCAAATAACTTAAGATATGGCGGTCTTGACCATTAATGGTGATGGTCTTTTTACCCTCACCTACGTTGTCTTCAACGGTTTGCTCAGGATCCAGCGCCTCACGGTATTGGTCGAAATAGGCAATCTCTAACTTAGTACCGACTTTCACCTCACCCGATTGGGGTTGTAACTTCTCAATCAACAGCTTGATAAGGGTCGATTTACCACAACCGTTCGGGCCGATAAGCGCAATACGGTCGCCTCGAAGTACTGTGGTATTAAAGTTCTTAACCAGATTTTTATCGGGCAGATTGTAGTTTAAGTCCTTTACATCGAAGACTAACTTACCCGAACGCTCAGTATCGGCCACCGCCATCTTGGCATTGCCCTGACGATTTAAGCGCTCACTGCGTTCTTGACGCAGCGCCTTGAGTGCACGCACGCGGCCTTCATTACGGGTACGACGGGCCTTAACCCCTTGGCGGATCCACACTTCTTCTTCGGCTAATCGCTTATCGAATAGGGCGTTTTTCTCGGCTTCAACCCTTAACCATTCCTGCTTACCATCGAGGTAAGCTTGGTAATTGCCAGGCCATGAGGTCACCACGCCACGGTCTAAATCGACGATGCGGGTAGCCATGCGGGCAATAAAGCCCCTGTCGTGGCTGATAAACACAATAGCACCTTGGAAATCCAGCAGGAATTTTTCCAGCCATTCGATGGTATCGATATCTAAGTGGTTAGTCGGTTCATCGAGCAGTAATAAATCCGGCTCACTGACGAGGGCGCGGGCAAGCGCCACTTTACGCTGCCAACCACCGGATAATTCACTTAAGGATTTATCGGGATCTAGACCTAATAACTCACAATTTTGTTTGATGCGCGAGTCAAGCTGCCAACCGTTGTGATGATCCAACGTTTCCTGCAGCTTTTGCATTTGATTAAGCATGCGCTCCATCAGCTCAGGTTCGGCATAAGCCACATCGTGGGACAGTTGATGGTATTGCTCTAACGCTTCACCGACTTCCTTTAAGCCCGCAGCGATATAAGAGTAAACCGAGCCCTGCTCCGCCTTTGGTGGATCTTGCTGCAAACGGCTGACAGTGACGCTGCCATCGATGTTGAACTCACCTTCATCGAGCAGCACATCGCCGGATAAAATCTTCAATAGACTCGACTTGCCCGCACCATTGCGGCCAACAATACACACTCGCTCGCCGCGCTCGATAGTGAAATCGGCATTTTGCAGCAGCGGAGTATAACCATAGGCTAACGAGCCATTATTGATACGAACCAGACTCAAACTAAGCTCCTAAAAATTCTTGTAATTGGGTAGCGTCAAAGGGCCAAAATAGGCAACGCTCATCCGCGGCCTTCACCACGGGAATACACACGCCATAACGTTCAGCTAAGGCTTCATCATCGCAAATATCGATGGCCGTAAAAGGCACCTCGGCGGCATTAAGCAATGCCGCAGCCAGTTCACATAAGTGACAGCCTTCGGTGTGGTACAGCACGTAGCTCTCAGGCAATACATTATGCATGGGTGATAAGCCAAGTATTATGGATATGGGGATTGCGCTTGTAATCCATGGGTAAAGTCACATCATCGATGTTTTCCACCTTGATGTTCATCTTGGTCAAGGTGTCGGTGTCCATCTTAAACTTGCGTTTGTTGTTGGAGAACACTATCTCCCCGTTTGGACTTAACAGCTTGATAAGCATGCCCAGTAAATTCACATGGTCACGTTGCACATCGAAGGAATCTTCCATCCGCTTGGAGTTAGAGAAGGTCGGCGGATCGATAAAAATCAAATCGTATTGCGCGGATTTATCGAGCGCACTATCGCGGATCCATTGCAAACAATCGGCCTGCACAAACTCATACTGCTTGCCACTGAGACCATTTAGCGCAAAGTTTTCCTTCGCCCACGCAAGATAAGTGTTTGACATATCAACCGTCGTGACCGACTTAGCGCCACCTAATGCGGCATGCACAGAGGCAGAACCTGTGTAAGAGAACAGGTTCAATACCCGGCGTCCTTTCGATTTTTGTCCCACTAAACGGCGGGTTAATCTGTGATCGAGGAACAACCCAGTATCCAAATAGCCCGTCAGATTCAGCTTAAACTTAGCGCCATATTCGGTGGTGATAAGCTCAAGCTTACGCTCATCGAGCTTTTGATATTGATTGGTGCCCTTTTGACGTTCACGGGTCTTCATAGTGATCTTGTGCGGTTCGACCCCAATCGCAGCAGGTAGCGCCAAGAGCACATCGCTTAAACGGCGTTTTGTCACGGCCTCAGGAATACTGGCCGGCGCCATATATTCCTGCACCACGATATGGTCTAAGTAGCGGTCGACCGCTACGTTATATTCAGGAATGTCGGCATCATATAAACGGTAGCTGTCGATACCTTCTTTTTTCGCCCACTTTTCTAATTGCTTGGCATTTTTCTTAATACGATTCGCAAATGCTGGCGCGATATCGGCAATGTCCACCCCTTCTGGCAGTACAGGTGTATCACGACGAGTGCTTTGCGCGTGCAAGGTATACAGGTTAAAGGCACACTCCAGCGCACCGTTAAACATCTTCATCTGCTTATCGGCTTTGAGTTTCAGTGCCGAAATCAGCTCGATATCGCTACAGAGCATAGCCACTTTCCAGCCGCCAAACTCCTTTTTAAACTTATCGCCTAATTGGTAATACAGCTGCAATAGCTCAGAAACACTGCCTAAACGCTCACCGTAGGGAGGGTTAGTAATGAGGTAACCTTCGGTAGCTGGCGGCTCGACATTGAGCGCATTAGCGACTTTAAAGTCAATCAAATCAAGTACACCGGCGTTTTGTGCATTACGTTTTGCCAACGCCACTAAGCGCGAATCGATATCCGAGCCGTAGAACTTCACTTCGCAGCGTTTTACACCTAAAGATGCACGCGCCTTGGCCTCTTCTAAAATTTCTTGCCATGTGGCTTTATCGTGGCGGCGCCAATGCTCAAAACCAAAACGGCTGCGCTGCAACCCTGGTGCAATATCGGCAGCCATTAATGCGGCCTCAATCAGTACAGTACCGCTACCGCAGAAAGGATCGAGTAAGGTGGTTGGCGCGGCTTTCCAGCCACTGCGTACCAACATGTTAGCGGCGAGGTTTTCTTTTAACGGGGCTTCACCCGTCGTAGAGCGATAACCGCGTTGATGCAAAGAAGGTCCCGAGAAGTTCATCGCAATGGTGATCACCCCATTACGGAAATGGGCATCGATTTTAATGTCGGCATCGATACGGGCGACGTTTGGACGGGCATCACCGTCATCACGGAAACGGTCAACAATCGCATCTTTAATCTTTAACGCACCAAACTGGGTGTTGTTGATAAAACCGCCAGTGCCGTGAAAATCGATACTAAAGGTGTTGCGATTGGAGAAATGAGCTGACCAATCAATACAATAAGCTGCGTTATATAATTGCTCCGCCGACTCACAGGGGCCCTTATAGATCACCAGCACGATACGGCTGGCCAAACGCGTCCACAGGGTAATACGGTAGGCTAAGGCAAGCGGCGCGGTAAAATAGACACCGGCAACACTCTCTTTAATCTCAGTCGCACCAAATTCTGTCAGTTCTTGGGCTAAGCTATATTCAAAGCCCTTAGGGGCGGCAGCAAAAAAATTAAGCATGGGATAATCAATACGCAGTCAAAATCAAAGCGACATTATACCTGTGAAGCGACATAAAAGATAAACAGTTATTAGCCGAAACTCGATTTAGTCAGACAGTTAGCACGCTTTTATCCATCCCTTAACATGCCATAGCGTTCAGATTGTCCGAAATTCCCCCATTACGATTTATATTTAAGCACTCGTCCATTTTTTTGAAATTCCTCCTTGCAATGCCACTGCGCTGCCGTTATAGTTCGCCCCGCTTTAGAGACGGACGCGGGATGGAGCAGCTTGGTAGCTCGTCGGGCTCATAACCCGAAGGTCGTTGGTTCAAATCCAGCTCCCGCAACCAATTTAAAGCCAAGGTGACGATATTCAAAAGGATATTCAATCTTGTAAATCATCAATATCGGACGCGGGATGGAGCAGCTTGGTAGCTCGTCGGGCTCATAACCCGAAGGTCGTTGGTTCAAATCCAGCTCCCGCAACCAATTGATGGATAAAAAATAAAGTAATAATCGGACGCGGGATGGAGCAGCTTGGTAGCTCGTCGGGCTCATAACCCGAAGGTCGTTGGTTCAAATCCAGCTCCCGCAACCAATTACCGACTTACTATCACTAGGCCAGCATTAAGCTGGTTTTTTTGTGTCTAAAATTCATATAGAAAAATGACCATAGCGCGCTCGTCGGGCTCAGCCCCTTATAAACAGCGGGCGAAGGTTGTTGGTTTAAATCCAGCTCCCGCAACCAATTATCGACTTATTATCACTAGGCCAGCATTAAGCTCTGAAGAATCCCCTGATGATTTACAAATAAATCATCAAATTAGGGTGGAAGCGCATCTTGTTGCATGATCAAATGGTTTCGCCAAAAACTACACTTGGACAACAAGATGCGCGAAGCCAATATCCTACAACATTCTTTACACCAATACTGCCCAGAACTTCACCTAAAACGATTAAACAGCTTGATGCTGGCCTCTAAGGCACTGATTGA
>NZ_LGYY01000094.1:0-11572 GCF_001308045.1 Shewanella sp. Sh95 | reverse complement strand
TTGGAGGTACTCAGGCGGCCTGATTATCAAATCACGGAGAAAGAATTGCTGGCGGCCTGGGTATTATTCGCCAATCAGTTGCTCAAATATGGCTATGCTATGGCTGATTTATGAGGGGATCCTTCAGTGCATTGCTTCCAGGTTGCCATCTTCCATATGCTGTTTAAAAATCTGCTGACGCTGCGCAAACAAGATTATCTACAAGTGTTTATCTTCGGCGTATTTAGTTTATTGAGCTATCGTCGACAGGTGTTAGCGCAGGCGTAAGCGCACTAAACCTTTGTCGAAAGGCACTCGGGGTTAGGCCGGTAATACGAGTAAACGCTTTGCGACAGGCACTCACATCCTCATAGCCAACTTGGTGCGCTATGGTCTCGAAACTCAGAGAACTATTTTCGAGTAAGTCACAGGCCTTTTGGATCCTGAGTTTTTGTAGGTATTCATTAGGCTTATGCCCCGTCGCTTTCACAAAACGTCGCAAAAAAGTTCGCTCGCCCATACAGCACTGCTGCGCCAAAACCGCAACACTCATCGGCTCACCATAGTCGGTTTGTAGGCGATTTTGCAGATTCAAGATCACAGCATCCCCATGATCTCGTTTAGGTAAAAACTGTTGGTAATAACGCTGTTCACGCCCACCGGTGTCGATAACAAGGTACTTACCCAGTTGGCGCATGACTTTCACATGGCAAAACTGCGCGACTAACTCTAGCCCCAAGTCGAGCCACGACATCATGCCAGCAGCCGTGATGATATCGCCCTCGTTAACCATGATTTTTTCGATCTCGAGTTTCACCTGTGGATATTGGGTCTCAAACGTTTCCACTAATCCCCAATGGGTTGTCGCCTTGCGGCCATTGAGTAAACCCGCTGCGGCCAGCACAAATGCTCCCGCACAGGCAGAACAGAGGATAGCTCCTCGGGCATGTTGCTGCTGTAACCATAATCGCAATGAAGGCGCTGCATTGAAGTAAAGCTCAGTCTCGATGCTCGGCGGGATAATCACTAATTGATAGCACTCTTCGAGATTCATCTCCTCTAGGGATAATCGAGTCACTGCAAAACTGCTTGAGCTTAGGGATTTATTTTCGTCAGCTAACATCAGCTTATTAGCCACCAGCAACATCTCTTCTAAGCCAAACACTGCTGAAGTTAAACAACCGGGTATGGCTAATATCGCCACTTTTAATGGGGATTGCTCGGCAAAATTTGTCAATTTAAGCACCATAGATGTCATTTCTGCCACTCTTAATGGCAATGAATCTACCGCAAACTCTCCTTCGAAGACATCTTTTGCAAGAGAAAACGAACAGGAGAAAAATATGTCGAGCTTAAACCAGATCCCAGCGAACAGCGCCTTAGTGATTATTGATGTGCAAAATGACTACTTTCCCCATGGGGCTTACCCACAATGGCAAGTCGATGAGGCATTAGCGCGCACCTTGCACTCAGTGCAATGTGCCCAGCAACAGGCAATACCTATTATTCTCGTGCAGCATATCGCCGATACTGCTCAGGGTGACGCCCCCTTTTTTAACCCACGCACTCAAGGGGTTGAAATCCATCCAGCGCTTTTAGCTGAGCTACCCAATGCCCCAATTGTGGTAAAACAATTTGCCGACAGTTTCGACGGCACAGAGCTAGCCAACTTACTCCAAGATATGCAAATCAAGCATTTACTCTTATGCGGTATCATGACTCAAAACTGCGTGACCCATACAGCGCTATCACCCGCGGCACAAGCCTATTCAGTGCAAGTGATTGCCGATGCCTGCACAGCTCCCACGCAAATGGTGCATCAAATTTCGCTAAGCGCCTTGTCCCGCAGAGTGGCATTAATCAATAGCCAAGACTTATAAGACGAGAAAGCAAAAAGCCCTCGAAAGAGGGCTTTTTATTTTAATATCAAGCTATTGAAGCGCTAAACCTTATCCTTTTGGATAGGGGTGAGCAACACCTTTGTGGCAGTCCACGCAGGTCTTTCTTGCTTCAGTATCTTTCTTGAAGTTGTTGGTGTGCATTCTCACAGCCATTGGCTTCATTGTTTCAGGTTGATTTTCATAAATGCGAGTATGGCAATGTTGACAGTTAGCAGAGTCATTACCACGGAAGTAAGCTAAAGCTTTGTCAGCTTGCTCTTTGCGGTTTTCGTCTAACCAAGCTTGAGTGTTAAAGCCATCGATAGTTAAGAAACCGTATAAGTCCTTGGATACGATGATTTTCTTGATCAAGTAATCCACTGGAGCATGTGGTAAGTGGCAGTCTTGACATTGTACGGTCACACCAGCACGGCCACCGCCATGGGCAGAAGCTAACACTTCATTTTTCAATGAGTGGTTGCTATGGCAGCTCATACAGAATGCGTCTTCACTCGTCGCATGTAAGGTTTGTTGGGTTGCAAAGTAGCCCACAACACCAATAACGATACCAACAACCAGTAGCGCTAGGATGGAATATTTCGCGCTGGGTTTAAATAGTGCACGCCAGTTCATCACTCTATCTCCGAAAATATGGTCAAAATTAGTTTTTATAAGACTATTTTATATTTTTTCATTTATTAGAAATTTGATTTCAAGCCTAAAATGCCGATTAATGTAAACTTAAAAGCGCAAAATGAGACTTAGCTCTAACTCTGAATAATACGACTCGCTAAAACCAGCTTAGCAGAGCATTAGGGTACTTCAACTCTCACTAATACATTCATCATTATGCTAAGCGACAAATGATTAAGTACTACCTTAAGAAGCTAAGGCAATGAAATCATTTTTAGAATACAAAAATGTGATCAAGACGACATTTAACCTTTGCTATAAAAGCCTGACGCCTAAAACTAAACTCAAAATGAAACTTTTTATGCAATTTGTTGGTCTTTAAGGATAGGTACATTGGCAACGGTTTTTTTATGGCTAAGTTTTGGATCACCATAACACTGTTATTTTCACTTATCGCTCAGTCGGCGATGGTGAATGCTATGCCAACTTCAGCGATGAATGACTTTCACGATATATCCAGCATGCAAATGGTTGATGGCAAAATAAATTGCACTATGCCCGATTGCCCCCCAGACGAATGCATGTTGCATTGCCAAGACTCTCTTACCAACCATTGCAAAACTCATTGCGTTGCACAGCTTTATCTCTCAACATCACAACCACAACTCGCGTTAATGAGTCATGCTAGTAATCGTATTACGAACAAAAGCTGGGCGATTCAAACCGCCGACCTTGGGTTGACCACACCACCACCCAACTCCGATTTGCTGTAACCGATCTTAATCATTAAATCGATTCAATCGCTCGCGAAGCTGCCACCACGATTTGGCGCTCACGCGATCACGCAAATTTTGGAGTTTATTATGAAAACGACCTTATTTAGTAAAATTTTCGTTGGCGTTACATTCATCATCAGTACTATTGCTATCAGCATGACGGCGAGTGCTGCGACCTTGAAAGGCACTGATACACTCAATGTGGTCAGCATTAATGGCCAAGCAACTAAATCCTTTAAACCAGTACAACTACCTGAAGGTAAAGTGCTAATTGAAGTAAAATATCAAGATCTATTCAGTTATCGCGCCGATGACAGTGGCACTTGGGTGAAGTCTGAGCCTCTATTCTTTACCCTAGATGTTGCACCACAGTCGAATTACCAGATCAGCACTCCAACATTAACTAGCGAGGCTGATGCCAAACGTTTTATCAATAACCCTCGTATACAGCTCAGTGTAGATGGTGCCACACCACTGCCACTCGTCTTGCAAAATCACAGTCAGTTAATGGCAGAGATCTTGCGAAATCAGGTCGCTAGATAATCCAACCTTAGGAGCGATGAGCGGAGGCATTAACTAAAATGTGAGTTAACGCATTGCAGCATAATGCCTCTGTGCTAGAATCCAAGCGTTCATTATCTGGAATTATTATGCATCAAACACTTAGTCGTTATTTATTAGTCATATTCACTTTACTCGCATTGGTCGGGCAAGGTGTTGTGTCTAATGGACACGCTATGGTGATGCGCTCAATGGAAATGGGCGCTATGGTTCATAGCCTTTCCAACCAAGGAATGGATCACGCGGCAATGATGCAAATGAACACCGAGCACCACGCTGACGCCAGTGCAATGGCCAATACAAATTGCTGTAACGATCAAATGCTTCCCGGCGCAAAACAGCATTGTTGTAATGGCACCACGTCCTGTCTTAACGATTGTGGACATTGCTTGACGATCTCAGTTGCTGGTACGCTTTTCAGTCCACATCTTTGGCCCAGTGTGAGTCTGAGTGATACCCCTATGGCCACTCCTATGCCTCATTTCCACTCTATCTCTTTATCGTCGGCCTTCAAGCCACCGATAGCCTAGTCCTAGCCTCTTTGTGCCCTTTTTTCAGGGCGAACCAAGCTAACTATTTATTTTGCCGTTTATTGTGGTGCCCTCTTATCAAGCACCCAGAGTAAAGCTAAAACGTTGACTGTGCACGATGCTACCCATGGCATTAGTTTTGAGTATGCACTCAAGAAATAAGCTCAATCACGTTTTATGCACTCATATTCGGCCCTAAAACCCGATGGAGTGAATAATATGAAAACCTTAACTAATCTTGCCTTAGTTGCATTTTTAATGACCAGCACCAGTGTGTTTGCTACAGCAACACCCCATGAGCATCACCACAACAATGCCGCGCCACAGGAACAAGCTGTAGCCTATGTTTGCCCAATGCATCCCGAAGTTACAGGTAACAAAGACGATACTTGCCCTAAATGTGGCATGAATTTAGAGCCTAAAGCGACGACAGAAAAAATGGCTGACGGTGCAATGCACAAAGATCACGCGCACCACTAAGCTAGGCTGGAGATGAGGCATATGAACCAATTTTACAAAGTAAAAAAACCGTGCACTAAGGCTGTGTTGATACTCAGTAGCCTTCTGCTGGGCACACCTTGGTTAACCCAGGCTCAGCTTGCTGATCCTGCGGCTCAATCAGAGGCGGGGCATCAGCATAACAGCAATAGCGCCAATCAAGTCAAAACATATACTTGCCCTATGCACCCTGAAGTAGAAAGCCATGAACCCGG
The DNA here is from genome assembly GCF_001308045.1 of Shewanella sp. Sh95. Classification (NCBI taxonomy): domain Bacteria; kingdom Pseudomonadati; phylum Pseudomonadota; class Gammaproteobacteria; order Alteromonadales; family Shewanellaceae; genus Shewanella; species Shewanella sp. Sh95. The sequence continues at coordinate 6,500 of NZ_LGYY01000094.1, read as the reverse complement.
CCGCTGCCCTAAGTGCAATATGTTCCTCGTTGAGAAGGAAGAAACAAGCAATACTGCACAACATGACGAACATCAAGCACATACACAAAACGCCAACGCGGCTCAAGTGTTTGATACTCCAACGCCTAAAGCCAATAACTTAGTCAAAAATCAAAATTCTGGCGCAACGATTAAGTATGTGTGCCCAATGCATGCCCACATCATTAGTGATTTTCCAGGTACTTGCCCTATTTGTGGGATGAATTTAGAGAAGGTCGAAACAGGCGGTAATACGCAGGAAATTAACATTAATGTCTCTGGCGGTATGCAACAAGCACTTGCCCTTAAAGTCGCCAACGTTGAGCGCGATACCCTATGGAAGTTTGTCGAAACCGTGGGTCAAATAGACTATGACGAGAGCCAGATCAGCCATATTCATGCCCGCGTTACTGGCTGGGTTGAAAAGCTAATGGTTAAATCCATGGGGGATACCGTCAAAAAGGGGCAGCTACTTTATGAGATCTACTCACCCGATTTAGTCAATGCTCAGGATGATTATCTGCTCGCCTTAGATACAGCGAAAACCTCCGGTAGCCAAAGATACCAAGATCTGGTTCGCAGGGCAGGCTTAAGGCTGTCGTTCTTAGGGTTTAACGAACAACAAATCAAACAATTAGCCAGCTCACGCCAAACCCAATATCGAGTACCGTTTTACGCGCAACAGGAAGGTGTTGTCGAAACACTCTCCATCCGTGACGGTATGTATATTGAGCCTTCTACTGAAGTCATGTCATTGGTCGATCTTTCTAAGGTATGGGTCATCGCCGATGTGTTTGAAAATGAACAAAGCTGGATTAGGGTTGGGCAAAAAGCCGAAGTCTCTGTGCCCGCGATGAATATCAACGGTATAGAAGGCACGGTTGACTATATCTATCCCGAGCTAGACCCTGTTACCCGTAGTTTGAGAGTGCGCGTGGTACTGAATAATACCGATGTCTCTTTAAGACCCAAGACACTCGCTAAGGTTTCGCTCTTTGGCGGCCCAAATAAGGATGTACTCGTGATCCCACAGGAAGCGCTCATCCAAACGGGTAAAGAAAACCGCGTAATAGTCAAACAAGCCGATGACAGCTTTATCGCAAAAGCTGTCACTGTAGGCATGATGAGCCAAGGCAAGGCCGAGATAGTCTCGGGCCTAAGCGAAGGTGAACGTGTCGTCACCTCAGGGCAATTCCTGCTCGACTCCGAGGCCAGCCTCAAGGGCAGCCTAATGCGTTTAAGCAGCGGTCATCAGCACTAGGAGCGCATTATGTTGAAATATATTATCGAGTCCTCGATCAGACAAAGACTTATGGTGTTAATTATCGCCATCATGGTTACTGTCTGGGGCGTGCAGGAGTTGCGTAAAACGCCGCTCGATGCCCTGCCGGATTTATCCGACGTGCAGGTGATCATTAAGACCCCTTATCCAGGGCAAGCACCAAAACTGGTTGAAGAACAAGTGACTTACCCATTATCGACCGCCATGTTAGCCGTACCCGGTGCAAAAACCGTGCGGGGTTTCTCGATGTTTGGTGACTCTTATGTGTATGTGATCTTCGAAGATGGCACCGACATCTATTGGGCGCGTTCACGGGTGTTGGAGTATTTAAGCCAGATCAGCAGTCGCTTACCTAAAGGGGTACAACCCTCACTCGGCCCCGATGCCTCTGGCGTGGGCTGGGTGTTTGAGTACGCGCTGGTCGACCGCTCCGGCAACTTAGATCTCTCGCAACTTAAAAGCCTACAGGATTGGTATCTCAAACTTGAGCTACAAAGTGTTGCCGGTGTCTCCGAAGTCGCAACCGTCGGCGGTATGGAGCAGACCTATCAGATCGTGCTCGAGCCAGACAATATGGCGATCTATAAACTCGATATCGCCACCGTCAAAGAGGCGATAGAAAGAGCCAATAGCGAAGCTGGTGGTTCAGTGGTCGAAATGGCCGAAGCCGAATATATGGTGCGCGCCAAAGGTTATCGTCAAACATTAGCTGATTTTCGTGAAATCCCATTAGGGATTACTAGCCCTTCCGGAACAGCTTTACTACTCAAAGATGTCGCTACAGTGCGCAAAGGTCCCGCTGCTCGCCGCGGCATTGCCGAGCTTGATGGCGAAGGCGAAGTCGTGGGCGGCATTGTGGTGATGCGGTACGGTGAAAACGCGCTTTCCACTATCGATGCGGTTAAAGCTAAACTGGAAGAGTTAAAAACAGGTCTGCCTGAAGGGGTGGAAATCATTCCAACCTATGACCGCTCTCAATTAATTCAAAAGTCAGTCGACAACCTATTCAGCAAAGTCATTGAAGAAATGTTGGTTGTGGGCTTGGTTTGCCTATTATTTTTACTGCATGCACGCTCAACATTGGTCGCGGTGATTACTTTACCGCTGTCGATTCTTATTGCCTTTATCGTAATGAATAAAATGGGGGTGAATGCCAATATTATGAGTCTTGGTGGCATCGCTATTGCCATCGGTGCTGTAGTGGATGGTGCGATCGTCATGATCGAAAACCTACACAAACATTTAGAGCACTTTAAAACCGAACATCAACGCGAACCGTCGGTTAAAGAACACTGGGAAATTGTTAGCGCAGCTTCTATCGAAGTGGGCCCTGCACTGTTTTTCTCACTGATTATTATCACCTTAAGTTTTGTACCCGTATTTGCGCTAGAAGCGCAGGAAGGACGCTTATTTGCGCCACTGGCTTACACTAAAACCTTTGCCATGGCGGCAGCGGCATTATTATCCATTACGCTAGTGCCAATTCTGATGGGTTACTTTATTCGTGGAAAAATTCCTAGCGAGCGCAGTAATCCCATCAGCCGAGTGCTAATTGCTCTGTATCAACCGTCGTTGAAACTGGTGCTGAAGTTTCCAAAAGTAACCCTACTAATTGCTTTAATGGCACTGGCCAGTGCTTGGTACCCCATGACACGTATGGGTAGCGAGTTTATGCCTGCGCTCGAAGAAGGCGATTTACTCTATATGCCAACGGCATTGCCAGGCATTAGCGCCAGTAAAGCAGCCGAAGTGCTACAACAGACGGATCGTTTGATTAAAACCGTCCCTGAAGTCGCTCGCGTATTTGGTAAGGTGGGGCGGGCCGAAACGGCGACAGATCCTGCGCCACTCACCATGCTCGAAACCACAATCATGCTAAAACCCCACAACGAATGGCGTGAAGGCATGACCTTAGATGGCATCATTAATCAGTTACAGCAGACGGTAAAAGTGCCTGGCCTCACAAACGCTTGGGTACAACCAATTAAAACACGTATCGATATGCTATCAACGGGCATTAAAACCCCCGTGGGCATTAAAATTACTGGTGCAGATGTCAATGAGCTGCAAGCCCTAGGCACCAAAATTGAAGCTATCTTAAGCAAGGTCCCACACACTAAATCGGCCTATGCTGAACGGAGTGGTGGTGGACGCTACATCGATATCACGCCAAAACTAGATGTTGCCGCTCGTTATGGTATGTCATTACAAGATATTCAGGATGTAGTGCGTTACGCCATCGGTGGTATGGATATTGGCGAGTCCGTACAAGGTGCTGAGCGTTACCCTATTAACCTGCGCTATCCAAGAGAGCTGCGTGACAATATCGAGAAACTGCGTGAACTACCTGTGATCACTAAATCGGGAAATTACTTACCACTTCGCAATTTAGCCGATATCGAAATCACCGATGGTGCACCAATGCTCACCAGCGAAAACGGGCGCTTAATCTCTTGGGTATTTATCGATATTGAGGGCACTTCTATTGGGGAATACATTAACACCGCGAAGCAAGCTTTAAATGCCGAACTCAAAATGCCGCCCCGTTATAGCTACAGCTTTGCGGGCCAGTACGAGTATATGCAACGGGTCGATGCCAAACTAAAGCAAGTCATCCCAATGGCATTAGGAGTCATCTTTATCCTACTGATGATGACCTTTGGCTCTACCATGCAAGCGAGCATGATCATGCTGAGTCTACCCTTTGCCTTAGTCGGCAGCACTTGGCTATTGTATCTACTGGATTACAACATCTCTGTTGCCGTCGCTGTTGGTATGATTGCCCTTGCTGGGGTAGCAGCAGAATTTGGGGTGATTATGTTGGTCTATTTAAATAACGCCATCAAACATCGACAGGAGAAAAACCTTTACCACAGCGTTGAAGACTTAAAAGAAGCCTTGATAGAAGGTGCGGTCATGCGGATACGTCCTAAAGCGATGACAGTTGCCACCATCTTCTTCGGCCTACTCCCCATTATGTGGGGCGCAGGTTCGGGTAACGATGTGATGCAAAAAATCGCCGCCCCAATGGTCGGCGGAATGGTAACAGCACCAATACTGTCGTTGTTTGTACTGCCGGCACTGTATCTTCTCATTTACTCGCGTAAATTAAAGCAAGACGCAGTTCACTGATAGTACAGGCATAAAAAATCCCCCAAACCATAATAGTCTGGGGGATTTTTATTCAACCGCATTTAAAAGGGCTTATTGAACCGTGTTAACAAACACAGGGTTAGAATAGAACCACAGGTCGTTATAGTTACGATCATTAATCTTGTTATACCAAGACTGTACCGATTCACCTTCAGCTTGATTAATCACAGCTGACTTCAAAGGATTACCTCTTTCCGTCAGATTAGCTTGGTTATAATCTAAATTAGTCCCACGCAGACGGAAATATTGATGCCGATCCGCGATAAAACTGTAACTCATACTGTAGTAGCCATCGGCATCTTTATGCCAGTCGGCACGAGTAAAGGTTTTAACGACTAAGGTTGAATCGTTTGTTTCTTTTCTGTAGGCCGCGGTCCCAGGCTCAGCACGCTGACCCACGTTACCCGCAATCAAGTCTATGTGGTTTACACCAGGGTTAATTCCAGCATAAATTTCATTACCTATATCGGACTCTTTATTATTCAACGCCGGACTTTTAAAGCGAATAGTGAGTGTTAACTTATCGCCAGGTTTAGCCACTAAAGTTTGTCCCATGGTGACACTATTCTTATTGCCATTTTCAAGCTTAAAATCCAAGGCATCGATCAAATCACCAAACACAGAAAAGCTATTACCCGAGCGTAATCCCTTCAAAAGCGCTGTAGTATCTTTGCCATCGACCCAAGTGTAACTTTTCGCATATTCACCGGGATAATAACTACTAGCGTAGGGAGTACGTGTTTTGAAGTGGATATCCGAGTTACCCATGTTCCAAATTCGACGACCTTCACCCAATAATGCATCCCACCAGCCACCGACCTCAGCAACAACCGGATCGACGCCGCCGTACACTCCACTACTACGCTCACCATAGTCACCACGGTTACCACTGAACTGGCCACCGACAAGACCTTCAACCATAAAGAAAACATTCGGAGCAACATCGTTCAGCTCTCTAACATCTTGAATCGTATAACTGGATAAATAACGACGAGGATGATTTAGCATCCCGTAGCTGCTGTCTGGATAATGAGTCTCTAACCACTTCAAAGCAGCAATAGCATCCTCGTGAGTCTTATTTTGACGGGTATCCCCCGCAGCCGTCCATGCAGCAACATCTTTTGGATCAAAGTTCGTAATATCATTTTTACTGCTAAATCTGTACTCAAAGGTCTTAACCGCAGACAGAACTTTGGCTTCATCACCTAAAATACCAATGTTAAAGTGCTCATGGGTTGGCATATCCCACTCAAAACTTGAATAAGCAATCTTGCCCTCATAGTTAGGCATGTTCTTCTTTAAACCGGGAATTTCATACTGAGTTAACGCATCGTAAAACAGTAACCCACCGACGTCGTTATCATCATTATCTTGACTGTTGTTACGCATATGATTTGATAATGAAACATAGTCTAAACCGAAGTCACCAAAGGCCCATTTCAGAATATCAGACTGGGTTTCACGAGCATCCTGCGAAACCGCAGTGTGAACGTGTAAGTCACCTTTTAGCCAACGCCCACTGGGCTCAATGGGTGTAGGATCAGTCTTATCAGAGTCAGAATTACAACCAGATAGCACTACTAGAGACGATAATAAAACAACATTGAGATTTATGACCTTATGCATGAATAACCTCTTTATATTCAAAAGTTTTAGCAATAAAACCCGAATATAAGTCGAATGCATGACACCCTAATGACACTGATGTTTACGATCCATAAAATAAGCCTCTCAGTTTACAACGCTTATATGTACCATTAACGCAGCGCACCACAGAATTGACTCGACTCACTGCTGTAGAAAGGATGCCATCACATGACTAAGCCATCTTGTTTAATCATCAGCCAAATATGGCCACAAAGACTTTTCCTTAAAAAACGATTACATGTTTTACTCGCTTCGTTCAGTTTATGCTCTGCACTGAAGGATCCCCTCATAAATCAGCCATAGCATAGCCATATTTGAGCAACTGATTGGCGAATAATACCCAGGCCGCCAGCAATTCTTTCTCCGTGATTTGATAATCAGGCCGCCTGAGTACCTCCAA
>NZ_LGYY01000017.1:0-11854 GCF_001308045.1 Shewanella sp. Sh95 | reverse complement strand
TAGGATATTGGCTTCGCGCATCTTGTTGTCCAAGTGTAGTTTTTAGCGAAACCATTTGATCATGCAACAAGATGCGCTTCCACCCTAATTTGATGATTTATTTGTAAATCATCAGGGGATTCTTCAGACCTATGTATCAAAGGCATTAGATATCCCAGCCCCCAAAATAAGTCGTAGCCTTAAAAACCTCCGAGAAGTATTTGGTGATGAGCTTTTTATCCGTAAGAAATATGGCTTATTCCCCAATGAATTTGTCACGCACTTATACCCGATAGCGAAACAAACCATTGAATGTACAGAGAAGTTTCAAAAGGTACGAGCAGCCAATGTCAATCATGTTAAAACACATGTTGAGATTGCCGCCCCAGGCCTTATTGCCTATGCCTTCCCTAAAGCCTTAATGCAAGCTATCAAAGAAGAGCAAAAATCTATCCATATCAATATTACCCCTTGGTCACTGCATACCACGCAGGACATCATCAATGGTGATACCACCCTCGGTATTTGTTGCAATAAGAGTACCGCAGATGTCGCAGCCTATGGAGACAAGTTACAAACCACAACACTGCAACGTATGGGTAAGGTGTATCTTATTGCTAGCCGAAATCATCCCATTTTTAAGCGAGAAATTACCTTAGAGACGATTGCAGAGTATCCCTATGTCAATACTGATCTCGGTAATCCCAGTACTCGCCTTAGCCCATATCAAGAATTCTGTATAAAAAATGGTATAAAACTCAATACTGAAATTACCATTACCAGTATTTCTAGTTTGTTTGAATATTTAGGAGAGAGCCAAACTATTTCTTTATTACCCTACCGAGTGGTTTATGAAATGGTGGCAGAAATACCCGAACTGCATACCTGTCAATTATCACAACTTGAGGCAGAACGTTTATACGCCGACACCGAAGCTCCGACGATCTTCTTGGTGCAAAAGAATCAGCCCAATCGCGCTAGCGAAGAGCTGGTGTGGCTCAGTGAACAAATAAAGAAAATTGTTGATAGCATTATTTAGCGATAAAGACTTAACACGTTTTCATCTTATTATTCGAGGTGATAGGCATATTGTGCCTTAGCTTAGGCTCCACCTCACCGCTCCTCCGTGTCGTCCCAAGTTTTGTTAAGACGGGCATACATCTTAATCGTCAAACACGTTACACTAGGCCCATCTTTATCCTGATCGATCTTGCTATGCGAACCGAAAACACAGCCACACTTAATCTCATGTGGGGCGCACTGATTCTGGAAGAATTAGCACGTCTTGGTGTGCAGCATGTCTGCATGGCACCAGGCTCACGCTCAACCCCGTTAACTCTTGCAGCAGCCCAGCAAACCAAGCTGAAACGTCATTTGCATTTCGATGAGCGCGGCTTAGGGTTTATGGCACTTGGATTAGCCAAAGCCAGCTCTGCGCCCGTAGCTATTATTACCACCTCTGGCACGGCCGTCGCTAATCTTTATCCTGCAATAGTCGAAGCGTGGCTCACCCATGTGCCTTTAATTGTCCTTAGTGGTGACAGACCGCCAGAATTACTCGGTTGTGGCGCCAACCAAGCCATAGTGCAACCAGCCATTTTTGCCCATTATGCCCAGCAGGTGAATCTCCCCACGCCGGATGTACACATTGCACCGCAGATGTTGCTCACCACGCTTGATGAGGCCGTGGCCAATCAAACACGCCCTGTGCATATCAACTGTATGTACCGTGAACCGCTATATCCGAGTGAATTAACTGCCACAATTCTCGATAGCGAATCGCCATACCTCAAGCCGCTGCAAACCTGGCTGCAACAAGCACGTCCTTACACTCTTTATGGTAAGCGTGAACAATTAAGCAGCCCGAGCGAAGATGCCATTATGCGTTTCGTCCATGGTAAGGGCGTAATCATCGCGGGTACGCTCACGCCAGAGCAAGATCCACAGCAACTCATTGCGCTATCTCAAAAAATTGGCTGGCCGTTACTGACCGATGCTCAGTCGCAACTGCGACAACATCCGGCGGCGATTGGTAATATTGACCAACTACTGCAACATCCCAAGGCGCGCAATCTGTTACAAGAGGCAGACCGCGTGCTGGTGTTTGGTGGACGCTTATTGTCTAAGCGTTTGATTGCTTACCTTGCCGAACAAAACTGGCACAGTTACTGGCAAGTGCTGCCGCAGCAAGATAGGCTCGACCCAAGCCATAACGCTAAACACATTTGGCACGCCAACGCCGCCCAATTTGCATCGCTTAACTGGTATCGCTCTTCATCGGCGAATTGGGCTAATACCTTAGTTAGCTACAACGATGAATTGCATAGTTTATTCGTGCGCAATATTGATCAAGGTGAGTTTGGTGAAGCTCAGGTTATCCGCGCGATTGCCAATACACGACCACTGGAGCAGCAATTGTTTATCGGCAATAGCCTGCCGGTACGTTTGTACGATATGTACGCGCCAGTGAGCTGCTGCACTGCCACCACTTACACTAATCGCGGCGCCTCAGGGATCGATGGCTTACTGGCCACCGCCTGCGGTATTGCAGCGCACCAAGGTAAACCGACCAGCTTGATTATTGGGGATTTATCCCAGTTGCATGATCTCAACTCCTTTGCCATCGCCCGCAATTTAACCAGTCCGCTGGTGATCATTATCCTCAACAACGATGGCGGTAATATCTTTAATCTCTTGCCCGTCCCCAATGAGGAACTGCGCAGTGATTACTATCGGTTAAGCCATGGTCTGGAATTTGGTTATGCCGCCGCTATGTTTAATCTTCCTTATAACCAAGTGGATAACTTAGCCGACTTCCAAAATAGCTATAATGAAGCGCTGGATTATCAGGGTGCTTCTGTCATCGAAGTCACCGTGAGCCAACACCAAGCCAGCGAGCAGATCGCCGTGCTGAATTTATGGGTGAAACAAAGCTAATGCCGACCGTGGCCCGTTATGGAGAGACAGCACAGCCAAACTTGGTCCTGATCCATGGTTTTTTAGGATCGAAGGCCGATTGGCTACCGCTGATCCCTAAACTCAGCCAACATTTTCACTGCATCTGCCTCGATTTACCCGGCCACGGCGACAATCAACCAGAAATCGCATCGACGCTCACTGATGGCTTTGACTTTTGTGTCCAAGACATTATCAGCCGCCTCGATCGCCTCGGCATTGAAGCGTTTTACCTCTATGGGTATTCCCTCGGTGGCCGGATTGCCTTACATCTTGTCCAAGCTTATCCGCAGCGAGTGTTGAGTTTGTGGCTAGAATCCTGTCATCCCGGGCTGACAAATACCGAAGAACAAGCCGCGCGCAGCAAGAGCGACAACCTGTGGGCCAAACGGCTGCAAAGCTTGAGTAGCGTGGATTTTTTACAGCTTTGGTATCAACAGGCCGTGTTTGCCGATATGTCGGACAAGGCGCGCAATGCCTTGATAGCAAAGTGCGTGGCGCAGCTCGACCAACATCCCAAACACATACTCAAGCAAATCTTTTTGGCTACCTCACTTGCCCGCCAAACTTCACTTTGGGATCTACCTGCAAGCCTTGCTTGCGAATGCCATTTTTTTGCCGGCAGCCAGGATGCTAAATTCACGGCGATCGCAAAGGACTGGCAAGCGCAACAACCCATCATCTTGCATCAGATTGAACAGGCGGGGCATAACATACATCAAGCCAATCCTGCGGGATTACTGGCCTGTATAAGAAGTTTGTTCGTCGAACGCTTGACGTAGAGATACACGCAAACAGACCGCCTTTAAATCGATAAAGCGTTAAGGAAAATATGATCTTAACTTCACTTAGCTTGTATTTATATCGCCTGCCCTTAGACCGCTTTTTGCCCGTGGGTAAACAACGCATTGACCACAGAGCAGGCTTGGTACTACAGGCAAAAGCGCAAGCCGAAGGTGAAGTGCGTGAGCAGTATGTTGAAATCGCGCCACTCTCAGGGTTCGATATCGACCAACAGCCATTATTAGGCTTTAGCCGTGAAAGCCTCGATGAGGTTCAACAGGCCTTAGTGGCGCTATTACCCAAGCTTCAAAACCAATCAATTGATTGCTTGCTCGAGCAGGCCGAAGCGAGTCCCTATCCATCCATTGCCTTTGGCTTAAGCCTGCTACATGCCAAACTCAGCGGAAAACTCGATACAGTGCGCCCAGTTACCACCACAGTACCGTTGATTTACCAGCCAACAGATGCGCCCAAAACCGAGTTGGCTGCCAAAATCGCCAATCTCGATACTAGCGTGCGCTCAGTTAAAGTGAAGGTTGCACAAACCTCCATGGAAGATGAGTTGAGCCTGATTTATGGCATCTTAAGCCAAAGACCGGAACTCAAGCTGCGCTTAGATGCCAACCATGGATTTAGCTTAGAACAGGCTCTCGACTTTGCCGCTTGCTTGCCACTGGATAGCATTGAATATATTGAAGAACCTTGCCAAAAGCCGCAGGATAATCACACTCTGTATCGCGCCATTCCCCTGCCCTATGCCCTAGATGAATCCCTCAATGACCCAGATTATCAATTTGTGATGCAGGAGGGATTAACGGCATTAGTCATCAAACCCATGCTACTGGGCAGTATTGAAAAACTTCAGCGCCTTATCGACGAGGCGAACAGCCATGGCGTGCGCTGTATCTTAAGTTCCAGCCTTGAGGCCAGCTTAGGTATCAATGATTTGGCCCATTTAGCCGCCATACTGACGCCCGATGAAATTCCTGGGCTCGATACGTTAGCCGCCTTTAGCCAAGACTTAATCGTACCAAGCGGCAAGCCCCAAACTCTTACGCTTAAATGCCTTAAACTTGTCGCCAGTACGCAGCAGGATTAATTGCTAATGTCCGAATCTAAAACATTGGCTTCATCCCAATCCGTTTCACAGCAAGGTATTTCGCCATTACATAGCGCCGCACTCATATCCCCCCCACAAACGGCGGTTAAGTGCAATGGACAAGACATCAGCTACGCGAGCTTAAGCCAAATGGTGCTGGGCTTGGGTGAGCAGCTCACGCGCATCGGCGTTGGCCAAGGGCAACCACTGGCATGTATCAGCCGTAATAATCTAGAGATGATTTGCCTGTATTGGGCCTGCGTGGATATTGGCGCCATCTTTTTTCCTATCTCACCGCGTTTTCCACTGGCGCAAGTTCAAGGGCTTATCGATAGCCACCAAATCCCTTTCTATTGGAGCGAAGACGAGCTGGCTTTGTCTGGCAGTCATCAACTCACGCTGGATTTGAGCCTCGATGCGGCTCCTAGCGCCGACCTAGCCGCGACAGCCTTTGATATTTATCGCCCGAGCAATGTGATTTTAACCTCTGGCTCTAGCGGTTTTCCTAAGGCGGCCGTGCACAATCTAGCAAATCACATTGCCAATGCCGAGGGCGCCCGCTGTCTTATCCCGCTAGTCGCTGGTGATGCTTGGTTATTGTCATTACCGCTGTTTCATATTGGCGGCCTTGCAATACTCAACCGCTGCGCCCTAGTCGCGGCGACTGTGGTTCTGCCAGATCTCGCTCTCCCGCTACAGGCACAAATCGAGCGCGATGCGTTAACCCATATGTCCCTCGTGCCAACCCAGTTAGTCAATTTGCTCACTGACAAACAGGCCTCGCTCAGCAGTATTAAAGCCCTGCTACTCGGTGGCGGTGCCGTTTCTATCGATTTACTGAAACAACTCGAACAGCGGCATATTGCCAGCTTTACCAGCTACGGTATGACGGAAATGGGCTCGCAAATCACCACAGGCCCCGCGCTAAGTGATGGTACGAGTGGCAAATTACTCCCAAGGCGTGAGCTTAACATTGTCGATGGGGTGATTTGGGTTAGGGGCGAATGCTTATTTATGGGCTATCTAACTGATAAGGGAATAGAAAAGCCCCTTGATGCCGACGGTTGGTTTTATACCAAGGACAGAGGCGAATGGGATGCTAACGGCAATCTTAAGATCCTTGGCCGCGTCGATAATATGTTTATTAGCGGCGGCGAAAACATTCAACCAGAAGAGATTGAAGCGGCACTCAAACTTCATCCGCTAATAGATGAGGCAATCGTCTTCCCTCAGCCCGATCCCCTCTTCGGCCAGCTCCCCGCGGCTATCATCTGCGGTGACATTTTCCACGCTAAGACTATATGCAGCAACACAAACCGCAGCCACACCAGCCAAGAGATGAGTGCGATAGAGGCCGAGCTCGAAGTCTTTCTCGCCGACAAAATCGCCCGCTTTAAACGACCGCGCCGCTATTACCCTTGGCCCGAAAATGCCGAGCAAACAGGCCTAAAAGTGAATCGGCAACAGTTGATTAACAGCATCCAATCAAAGTCTTGATGATTTCGGCCACAAAAAAACCTGCCGAAGCAGGTTTTTTGTTTCTAACATCGAAATAAATTGCAGCCTAATTAGGCTTCCATACAAGCCTTAAGCTTGTTCATGGCGTTTTTCTCTAACTGGCGAATACGCTCAGCTGACACTTGATAGGTTTCTGCCAATTCCTGCAGGGTAGTTTTATCATCGTCTAACCAACGGGCACGCAGAATATGCTGGCTACGCTCATCTAAGGTTTTGATGGCCGACAATAAACGACCTTGAGCATTGGATTCCCAGTTATCGTTTTCGATGTTTTCGGCTAAATCCGATGAATGATCTTCAAGATATTGCGCTGGGGCAAAATCCTGCTCATCATCGTTGTCACTGCTCAGATCAAACGCAGGATCCTGCGCCGCCATACGTGATTCCATCTCAGTCACATCGGCCTTAGAGACACCTAAGTTTTCTGCGACCATTGCGACTTCATCATCACTAAACCAACCGAGGCGAGTTTTCGCTTTACGGATATTAAAGAACAACTTGCGTTGCGCTTTGGTGGTAGCGACTTTAACAATGCGCCAGTTTTTCAGCACATATTCGTGAATTTCAGCTTTTATCCAGTGCACAGCAAAAGACACTAGACGGACACCCACATCGGGATCGAAACGCTTAACCGCTTTCATCAGACCGATGTTGCCTTCTTGGATCAAATCCGCCTGCGGCAGACCGTAACCTGAGTAGCCCTTAGCAACGTGCACCACAAAACGTAAGTGCGACATAATCAGTTGCTTCGCTGCTTGCAGATCACCCGTTTCCTGCAAACGCTTGGCTAACTCATACTCAGTCTCAGCGTCTAACATTGTCATGCTAGTCACTGAATGGATATAAGCTTCTAAACTACTGCTGCCCTGAGGGACTGTTAGTGCCATTGATTGCGTTTGAAAGGTCATTCGCGCTCCTACTTTCTTGCTACTTATCAAATATAAGTCGATTTCATCCTATGGTTTCACTCAAAACACCCTAAGGATGAGCTGACGAACTATCGGCTAATTGACAGAGTATGTCAACCTTCACTCGTCTGGGGTGTTACTTTTAACCCCGTTGAATAGACATTGCAAGTGAACAAAAGTTCATCGCCAGCCATATTTATCAAGATCTTTAAACTATAAACGATTGATCATTAAGAAGGTTCAATCGATCTTAAATGTTGCCTTACCGAAAGGTAAGAACCTAGCCAACCTAAGAAAGAAGCCAAGCCCACTAATTGTAGCAGTTCGGTAAAGGTCAGAGACTTCATCTCTAGCTGACTACCATACAAACCGAGCAATTCGGCTAGGGCAGAATCCAGATACCAAACCAACAAGTTAATGATAAGCCAAGCTAATACACCGCCAATCACTCCGTACCAAATACCGGTATAAAGGAAGGGACGTTGAATAAATGCCTCAGTTGCCCCGACTAACTTCATCACTTCTATTTCACTACGGCGATTCATAATGGCTAAGCGAATCGTGTTACCTATCACTAATACCACCGCCAAGACGAGTAACGCCGCAATCGCCATTACCGTGCGTTCGAGTAAACGCACCACAGCCTGTAGCCGCTCTAACCATTCAATATCTAAGCGACCAAAACTGATTTCAGGCTCGCGCTCAAGCTTAGTCAATAATTCGCGGGCTCCCACTGGCGTGGAATAGCGCTGGGTTGGTGTCACGGTAATTACCGCGGGAAGCGGATTTTTATCAAGATAGGCTAACGCCTCACCAAATCCAGATAGACGCTGAAACTCCTCAAGCGCTTGATTGCGGTCGATATACTGTACCTTTTCTACCTCTGGATAAGCGCGGATACGCGTTAACAAACTTTGAATAGTCTGCTCGCTGCGATTTTCATCGATAAAAAGTGAAATCTCCGCCGCGCTATTCCAAGAAGTGGTAATAGTCTCGGCATTTTTAACTAGCACTTGCAATGCTGCGGGCAAGCTTAAGCTCACCCCAAGCACAGCCATCGTCATCAAAGAAGAAACGGGACTGCGCCATAACTCGCCCATACTTGCCATGGCTTGCTGCACATGACGAATAAAAAACATCACGATGCGCCCTGAAATGGGCAACTTACTGCGCGTTAATTTGGCGTTATCACTCATAGCGCATTACCTCGAGCAGTGGCGTGTCCATGATGCAATTCCTGGGCACCGAGCATACGCCCTTGCTTCAAGGTAAAAGTGCGGTATTTCATCCGCGCGATCAGTCCCAGATCGTGGGTGGCAATGAGCACGCTCGTGCCTGCATCGTTAAAGGTTTCGAATAGGCGCAAAATATCCATCGACAATTTAGGGTCCAAGTTGCCCGTCGGTTCGTCGGCCAGCAATAGTGGCGGTTTATTCACGATCGCGCGGGCGATACCGACACGTTGCTGCTCACCACCGGATAACATGATGGGGTTATGGCGCTCTTTGCCATATAAACCCACCATATCCAACGCGCCAGCGACCCGTTTGCGGATCTCGCCATGGGAGAAACCTTCAATCACTAATGGTAAGGCAACATTGTCGAATACGCTTCTGTCCATCAATAGATGATGGTTTTGGAAAATCATCCCAATATTGCGACGCAAATAGGGCACGTGTTTGGGGCTGATTTTGGCAATATCGTGGCCATTAATCGCCACACGGCCAGTGGTGGCGCGCTCGATCACTGTGATTAATTTCAACAGGGTACTCTTACCCGCGCCCGAATGGCCGGTTAAGAATGCCATTTCACCTTTTTGTAGATGAAAATTCACTTCCTCCAGCGCCATTTGGCCACCAGGATAAATCTTACTGACCTGCTGAAAATCAATCATAAATTAGCTATCCGCTTTCTCTTGAGTGAACAAGGCATCAATAAATTCTTTAGAATTAAAGGTACGCAAATCATCAATTTGCTCACCCACGCCAATATAACGTAGCGGGATTTTAAACTTGTCGGCAATCGCAAACACCACGCCGCCCTTGGCGGTACCGTCGAGCTTGCTGATGGTCATGCCGGTAACACCAACGGCTTCTTGGAATAGCTGCGCCTGGCTAATAGCATTTTGGCCAGTACTCGCATCTAAGGTCAGCATCACTTCGTGCGGCGCTTCTGGATCGAGTTTCTTCATCACTCGCACCACTTTCTTTAACTCTTCCATCAGGTGCGACTTGTTTTGTAAGCGACCCGCTGTATCAGCAATTAATACATCAATTTTTCGGGCTTTAGCCGCTTGCAGCGCATCAAAAAGTACCGAGGCACTGTCGGCGCCGGTATGTTGGGCTATCACAGGGATATTATTGCGTTGGCCCCAAACTTGTAATTGCTCCACCGCTGCTGCGCGGAAGGTATCGCCCGCCGCTAACATCACAGACTTACCTTGGCGCTGGTATTGCTTTGCCAGTTTGCCAATCGTGGTGGTTTTACCCACACCGTTAACACCGACCATAAGAATCACAAAAGGACCATTGGTATTTTCAGGCACTAATGGGATTGCCACAGGATCGAGTGTCTTTTGCATTTCATCACGCAGCAGATCGTAGAGTGTTTCGGCATCCTTTAATTGCTTGCGCGACGCGTGTTCAGTCAGGCTCTGGATAAGGCGTGAAGTGGTTTCGACACCCACGTCGGCGATTAAAAGCTGTTCTTCCAACTCTTCAAACAGTTCATCGTCGATTTTTTTACCACGGAATAACCCGATGAAACCGCTACCAATATTTTCGCTAGTACGCATTAAGCCGCGTTTTAGACGCGCGAAGAAGCTTTCTTTGGCGGGTTTTGCCTGGGGTTCGGGTTGTTGCTCAAGGGGTTGTTCAGCTTGGACCTGTGCAGCGGCAATTCGCTCTGCTTCTGCTTGGGCTTCAGCAGCCTGCTCTGCGGCAACTCTTTCGGCTTGTGCTTGTTCAACGGCTAACTGCTCTGCCTGCGCTTGCTCCGCCGCTAAACGCGCGGCTTCGGTCGCTTGTTGTTCGGCTAAACGCGCAGCTTGCTCTTCGGCAACACGCTGTGCCTCTACTTGGGCTTTTGCGGCTTGTTCTGCGGCGACTCTTTCCGCTTGGGCATTTTCAGCGGCTAACTGCTCAGCCTGAGCTTGCTTCGCTGCTAAACGCGCGGTTTCGGCCGCCTGTTGTTCGGCTAAATGTGCAGCTTGTTCTTCGGCAACACGCTGTGCCTCTGCTTGGGCTTTTGCGGCTTGTTCTGCGGCGACTCTTTCCGCTTCTGCTTTTTCGGCTGCTAATTTGTCGGCTAGAGCCTGTTCGGCGGCCGCCTTTTCAGCCGCGAGACGGGCTTCTTCAGCTTGCTGCTTTGCTAATGCTTCGGCTTGCTCGGTTTGCGATGGAGTAGAGACTGGGGTTTGCTCGACAACCTCATCTTGTGATTTATCTTTACGAAACCAGGAGAAAAAACCTTTCTTTGCCATGTGTAATTCCAGCGCTCTACTTCAGTGTTGAATTTAAAATAAGACCCTGCCGTTATACCAGATTACCGCGGCAATTACGCCCAAAAAGTCGGCAATTAGTTCTGCTCTATCAGCCTTCTCACCTTTTACTAGGAGTTTGATATAAAATAGTGGCCTTTATTAAGGTGGCATAGTCTACCACTTTCTTTCTTCAGGCAAAATCACGGGGGCACTTTGGCTAATAATCGTGCAAACAACAAGCAAGTGACCAAGAGTCAAACGGCCAACAAGAAAGCCGGTAGTGGCCAAGTGCGGATCATTGCCGGGCAATGGCGTTCGCGCAAACTGCCCATCCATGATTTAGACGGCCTGCGGCCGACCACAGATAGAGTCCGTGAAACCCTGTTTAACTGGCTTGCCAATGATATTGCCCACGCAAGGGTGCTCGACTGCTTCGGAGGCAGCGGCGCCTTGGCGCTTGAGTCCCTCTCACGCTATGCCAGTTACGCCAAGATTATCGAGTTGCAACGTCCAGCTGCCATGCAACTTAAAGCGAATCTCAATACCCTCAAGTGCGACAATGCCGAGGTACTCAACGCCGATACCTTAGTCGTGCTGCAAAATGGCTGCGAGCAAGGGTTTGATGTGGTGTTTATCGATCCGCCTTTCCGCAAAGGCTTAGCAGAAAAAACCATTCAACTGTTGGACAGCCAAGGTTGGCTTAATGATGGTGCGCTCATTTATGTGGAGGTTGAGTCGGAATTAACTCAAATGGCAGTCCCTGCGACTTGGCAACCGCTCAAAGACAAAACCGCAGGGCAAGTTAGCTATCGCTTATATCAATACCAAGCCGAAGATACTCCGGCTGACACCGAGGAATAGCATGTCGTTTCTGATCAATATGGGCAAAGCCATTACCTTAATCGCGTGGCTGATGATGGCTTATAACCTTGTTATGCCTTTTGCTGGCAATATCGGCATTATTCTCAATATCTTGCTCGGCATTACTTGCTTGATGCATTGCTCTGAAGAATCCCCTGATGATTTACAAATAAATCATCAAATTAGGGTGGAAGCGCATCTTGTTGCATGATCAAATGGTTTCGCTAAAAACTACACTTGGACAACAAGATGCGCGAAGCCAATATCCTA
>NZ_LGYY01000014.1:0-11986 GCF_001308045.1 Shewanella sp. Sh95 | reverse complement strand
CTTTACCTGTGAGGCTTTTACCTGATTGCAGATCTTTAAGGGCTTGTTCGAAGTTAAAAGGTTGGGTCATGTGTCATTCCTGTTTTTGAATATTTTACTGAAATGACACAGAATTATGAACACTACCGATACGCCAATCCAAAAGCGTTAACTTGCTCATGCTTTGGCGGTTTATTTGAGATGACAAAATTGCCCGATTTCTACTTCAAAACAAAATGTTTGTTAATAAGTTGTTGGTTTGGTTTGGATAAAAAAACACCCCGCAGTGCGAGGTGTTTTTATCGGGTTAAGTATAACCCCTTGCGTTAGTCTTTATAACGCAGACTGCCGTTGGCTTTGATTTCGTCATACCATAAATTGTGGTGTTGGATTGCCCAGTTTTCGTCACAATAGCCTGACTTCATGCATTCCATACCACCTTCACTGAGCACAGTTGCCATCCAAATATGCACAATAGTAAAGGCAATCAGGATAACGGCACTGATCGAGTGGATCAGCAGCGCGCCCATCGAGGCTTCACGGGGTAGGTCTAAGCCGGGTAATACCAACATGATGCCAGACACACTGATAAACAGCCCGAATAGGGTCAGTGTCCAGAACCACATTTTCTCACCGGCGTTGGCAAAACCACTGTCAGGGTGTTTACCTTTGAATGGGCCAAAGTTGATATAGCCACCGACCACTAAGAACCATTTAAGATCGTACATCTTAAAGGTTTGAAGTGGCATCCATTTCACTACGCAGACAATCCACGCCATGATAAAGACGGGGCCAGCCCAGTCATGTACAGTTTTACTACCGTAGATCAGTGGTGCCCAGATATCTGGCCCAAGCAGTTCCTGCACGACATGCTTACCGAGCATAATAGTTAAGCCAGTAAACATCAGTGCAAGACAGCTAATTGCCATGATCCAATGGATCCACAAATCTGCCTTTGACCAACGTACAACCATCTTGCCCGAGAAACCGTGGCTGAGTTTTGAAGGACCATTCACCAGATAAAACAGTAAGAAAGCACCAAACACACCCGTCACGGCCAAGGCCATAATCGGGGTGATATATTGATTCCTTATTTCTTTACCTTGGTTACCGGCAACGTTAATCAATACCCCAGTTTCGACCCCTTTGGCCGTGGTATAGCCAGTTTCACCTGACTTTACCGCACGCCACAGATCGGCTTCGCTGGTTTGCGCTTTCGCCTGCTGTTGGCTCGATTGCTGATCACTTGCCAGTACTGAGCCTGCGCTCATGACTGAGCCAAGTCCCAATCCCATCACGAGTACCATCAGAGCAAACAGACTGCGCAGTGATTTGTTTAACTGTTTGTTTAACATTTTCACTCCTTGCCAGAGGTTAGGGATCACTCCCTAACCTTCACTCTGCTTAGTTAATCTCACCGGTTTTTGGGTTGTAGCCCCAAATCACGTTAGGATTGCCTCGAGATGCCATACGTTGACGGTAAATGTTTGATACCACTTCCGCATCACCCGCGAGCAGTGCTTTAGTTGCACAAAGCTCTGCACACATAGGTAGCTTGCCTTCAGCAATACGGTTGGCACCGTATTTCTTATGCTCGGCTTCGGAGAAGGTTTCTTCTGGGCCACCGGCGCAGAAGGTACACTTATCCATTTTACCGCGGCTACCAAAGGCGGTTTTCTTCGGAAATTGCGGTGCACCGAATGGACAGGCATAGAAGCAGTAACCACAACCGATACAGGTATCTTTGTTGTGCAGCACAATGCCATCGTCAGTACGGTAGAAACAATCTGCCGGACATACGGCCATGCAAGGAGCGTCGGTACAGTGCATACATGCGACTGAAATCGATGCTTCACCTGGTTGACCATCGTTAATTGTCACCACGCGGCGACGTTGAATACCCCACTCCAGCGCGGAGTCGTTTTCGTTTTTACATGCTGTGACGCAGCCGTTACACTCGATGCAGCGTTTGGTGTCACACAAAAATTTCATGACTGCCATAATGGCTTATCTCCTCATCAAGTTGGTTAGGCTTTGCTTATCTGGCACAAGCTGGACTTCGTTTCTTGCATCTGAGTCACAACGTCATAGCCGTAAGTTAAAATGGTGTTTGCCGACTCACCTATCACATAAGGCACAGTGCCTTCTGGATAGTTTTTCGCTAGGCTTTCGCCTTCAAATACCCCTGCGAAGTGGTACGGCATAAAACATTCACCCGGTACAACCCGTGGCGTCACCATTGCCTTCACTGTGATCTTGGCGCCTTCAGGGCTATGAACGAAGACATTGTCACCGTCACGAATACCACGGTCAGCAGCGTCTGCCGGGTTCATTTCGATAAACATTTCTTGTTGTAGCTCGGCTAACCAAGGGTTAGAACGAGATTCTTCACCACCACCTTCGTATTCCACTAAACGACCAGAGGTCAGTGTCAGTGGGAAACCTTGGGTAAAGTCCTTATCCTGAATCGACTTATAAAGTGTCGGTAGACGCGCAACCATACGGTCTTCGTAGGTTGGGTACTTAGCGACTAAGTCACGACGAGGAGTGTAGAGTGGTTCGCGATGCAGTGGGATATCATCTGGGAAAGTCCAAACGATACAACGTGCTTTCGCGTTACCGTAGGGAATACAGCCATGTTTAATGGCAACACGTTGAATGCCACCAGAAATATCTGTCTTCCAGTTTTTGCCTTCGGCGTGTTTTTTCTCTTCTTCGGTTAAATCGTCCCACCAACCCAATTGCTTGAGCATATCGGCGGTAAATTCGGGGTAACCATCTTGGATTTCACTACCCTTAGAGTAAGTGCCTTCAGCAAGAATATTGACGCCATTGTGCTCAACACCATAGCGGGCACGGAAGTTACCACCACCATCTTTAACGTGTTTGGCTTCGTTATACAGAATTTGGGTGCCAGGGTGTTTCATCTCTGGCGTGCCCCAACATGGCCATGGTAAGCCATAGGTCTCACCCTTGGCTGGACCTCCCGGTGCTTCTAGGCTGTCAGCATTAAAAGTACCCCAGTTTTCTTGGTGCATTTTTAAGCGTTCTGGGCTATGTCCTGTGTAGCCGATTGTCCACATACCTTTGTTAAATTCGCGGGTAATATCTTCAATCAATGGCTCATCACCGTTGACTTTGATTTGTTTGAACAGTTCTTTATCTATGCCTACTTTCTTAGCGAGTTTGCACATGATCACGTGATCTGGCAGTGATTCGAACAGCGGCTCTATCACCTTCGAACGCCATTGAACTGAGCGGTTTGTGGCTGACACTGAGCCGTAGGTTTCAAACTGAGTCGCAGCGGGTAGCAGATACACCCCATCCTTACGTTGATGCATCACGCCTGCCATGGTTGGGAATGGGTCCACGACCACCACAGTATCCATTTTATTCAGTGCTTCACGTACTTCGCGGCCACGGGTTTCAGTGTTGACCGATTGCCCCCAGAAGAACGCTAAACGAATATTGTCCTTTTGCGCGATTTTGGTTTTATCTTCAAGTACGCCATCGTGCCAGCGAGAGCAGGGAATACCGGTTGAAGTTTGTGGTGTTTGACCTAAGTATTCGCCTTGGTCGAAACGGCTTGCGACCCATTTAGGATCGAGATCCCACACATTGGCCCAGTGGTTCCATGCTGCAGTGGTTAAACCGTAATAACCGGGTAAGTTATCGAATAACAAACCAAAGTCAGTTGCACCTTGTACGTTATCATGGCCACGGAAAATGTTAGTACCACCACCAGGAACCCCCATGTTACCTAAAGCTAATTGCAATAAGCAGTATGAGCGGGTATTGGCATTACCGACGTGGTGCTGAGTACCACCCATACACCAAATAATGGTGCCGGGTTTGGTTTCAGCCATCATCTTGGCAACACGATACATTTGTGCCTTAGGTACGCCCACTACGTTTTCAACTTCTTCTGGGGTGTACTTTTTCACTTCTTCGCGGATACGTTCCATGCCGTAAACACGATGCTTGATAAATTCTTTATCTTCCCAGCCATTTTCAAAAATGTGCCATAACAGGCCATAAATGAACGGAATATCGGTACCTGGGCGGATATGCACGTACTCATCAGACTTAGCCGCAGTACGGGTGAAACGAGGATCAACGACAATAATTTTGGCGCCGCGCTCTTTACCAATCAAAATATGTTGCATTGCAACTGGATGAGCTTCACTTGGGTTTGCCCCAATAAACATGATGCACTTAGAGTTGCGAATATCGTTAATCGAGTTAGTTTGCGCACCGTAGCCCCAAGTGTTTGCAACACCGGCTACTGTGGTAGAGTGACAAATACGGGCTGAGTGGTCGACGTTGTTCGTGCCCCACAATGCGGCAAATTTGCGATATAAATAAGCCTGTTCATTTGAGAACTTAGCACTACCCATAAAGTAGATAGAATCTGGACCTGATTCTTGACGAATCGCCATCATCTTATCGCCCACTTCATTGATGGCTTGATCCCAAGAGATCTTCTTCCACTTACCGCCTTCTAACTTCATTGGGTATTTCAGGCGTTTTTCGCCATGGCCGTGCTCACGCAGAGCAGCACCTTTAGCACAGTGACCGCCTTGGTTGAATGGATGGTCAAATGCGGGTTCTTGGCCTGTCCACACACCGTTTTGTACTTCAGCATAGATACCACAACCCACAGCGCAGTGAGAGCAAATGGTACGCTTAACTTCGGTCGGTGCATTGTGGGGGATATCTTTGGCTTCTGCTTTACGCATCATGCCAGTACCTAGCATTGACGCTGCAGCAATACCACCAGTGGCAAGACCTGCCGATTTTAAAAATTGGCGACGATTGAGACCGAGGGCGGGCGCTTTAGGCTCGACAACTTGGTCTGTTTTGCGGGTTAATCGCATCACACACACTCCTCTGGTTAGTTGTTCAACGACGCATAGTAATTACGGATATGGTCGGTTTCGCGATAGTTGTCACTCTTAGGTTCGCTTGGGGCAACAGTGGGGGTCGCAGCCAATGCTTGGCTACTCACAGTCGCTACCGCGCCAGCCGCACTGCCGAGTGCTAATGCTTTGAGCAGTTGACGGCGGCCCATGTCGGAAGCTTGCTTCTTCATAGTGTCTCCTTGTGTTACTAAATGAGGTGATACAAACCACGACCACCTCGGTTACTGTGGAAGCCTAAGCTTCCTTTTTGTGGCAAAGGTGAACGTTAAGTCCACCTTTGCCTATCAAACTTATACGCGATAGACAGCAAGATACTGCTCGCAAATTACCTAAAGTTTAGTTCATTAATTCCGCTTGTTTTTCGATATCGCTGGCAGCGGGTTGTAGCTCCGCACTGCCAGGGCAATTCACAGGAATGTCTAAACTGAGTTGCTCAAACTCGGTGGCTTCCATCTCGAAAAACGCTTTAGCAAGCTGAGCGACCGTAGCGTAAAAGGCGGCACTAGGTGCTTTACCTAGGTTGTCGCAGAAGCGCTGAATCCAACTGCCAATATGGCGTTGGTAAAACGCTAGTTGACGATAACCTGGAGCCTCAAGAATTAATGTGCCCATCACTTCACACAGAGCAGCCACATGATCTTCGGGCTCTTTGACGTTTTCTTCGCGCTCAAAACCGAGTTGCATCAAGTCTTGGCGCAGCAGTGCTAAGGGTTTGTCCATTAATGAGCCAGTCATAAACCAACTGCCATAGGGCAAGATTTCGCCACAACCCACACCGAGGAACAGTGCAAAATACTCATCTTCTAATTGTTCACTGCTGAATTGCTTTGCAGCCAGTTGTACAGATAACCAAGCCTTGGTCATCTCATTGTCTTCATTGGCATCGATTTCAAGGTTGGCCAAAAATTGCAGCAGCTCAGGGCTAGGATGGCGACGCAAAAGGGCGGCAAACAGTTGATAGATATCGGCTCTCAACTGATCGTTTTCTGATACTTGTCTTACTGATTCGGTCATAGCGGATCTCTTATCGCAGTTGCTTTTCAGGATCTTGAAGAATGTCTTCAAACATGTCTTTTACCCGGCAATCACCACACATTTTCAAGCGTTCAATATTGGCTGAAAATGCACTGTGCGCGCCGACCATATCCAGCATCCGATGCACCATAGATTGGGTCGCAAAAGGAGAGCCGCAGCGAATACATTCGAACGGGGCTTCTTCTTTCAGGGTTTGTAATTGCTGACGAGCAGCTTTATCAAAGTTAATTTGTGGCGTCAGGCTGATGACCTTTTCAGGGCAAGCCGCCTCACATAAGCCACATTGCACACAGTTTTGCTCAATAAAGTGTAGTGCAGGTTTGTCGCCACCATCTTGTAATGCCATGGTGGGGCAAATCGCCACGCAGGACATACACAGGGTACATTTCTCGACATTGACGCTGACGTTGCCGTAGGGAACGTTGTTGATACTTAAACAGCTGTTGATTTCACCCGCTTGGCTGTTTAGATGGTCAATCGCATCAAACAGAGTGTTACGTTTGCTGGTGGACGCAAAAGCGCCGGGCACAATCACTGGCCAATCGAGGCTGATGTCGAGCACAGGCTCCAAATTCGCCAGCATGCTTGGGTCGATAAGACTCAAGCGCTGCGGTTGACCCATTTCATCTAAAATGCTGTTGGCTAAAGCCAGTTCACCTTTCAACATTTGTGTGAGCGTGGGTGCTGTTGCCTCGGTATTGAGGATTAACACTTGGCGTGCGCCCCAAGCCAGTGAAGCTAACCAATGGTCAATGCTGGCAACGGTGATTTCTTCGAGGGCGACAGGGAGCACATCCCCGGCTAAGTCGTCCCCTATCAAGCTCGCGCCGACCGCGTTGTCGTGGAACAATATCACGGGTGCTGTTTGCGCTTGCTCACGGTAACGACTGATAATTTTATTCAGGTAAGAATGCAATGCCTGTGGTGTCGGTAAGTCATAACCAATCGCACCCGTTGGGCAGGCGCTCGCACAGCTGCCAGCGCCGTGGCAGAGGTAAGGATCGACCTCAATTTTCTTGGCGACACTGCTAATTGCATCGGCAGGGCAAAAGTTGAGGCAACGGTTACAGCCGTTGATGCCATTACGGTCATGGGCGCACAGGTCGGCATTGATTTTGACGTAACGGGGTTTATCAAATTGCCCTACCAGTTCGGGGAGTTGCTCTAGTGCATCGGCGAGCTTTATGTCGTCTTGGCCAACATAGAAATATCCCGGAGGTAGCATTTCAAGATTCAAGCAAGGTGTGCTGCTTAAATCGAGTATCAAGTCAAAGTGCGGTTTACGAATGGCGACAACACTCAATTCCGCTGCACCGTTTTGATGCTCAACGCTAACTTGGAACTGCCCTAAAAATCCTTTAATACCGATGAGTTTGTTGTAGTAACTTTCGACATTCGTGGCGGCAGCCATCACCTGCTCAAGGTGTGCTTCATCTTGGCTGGTAATGGCTTCGTTCGCTAAAATGACGCGGCTTGCCATAGTGGACAATTTGTCCGCTGCGAGGCGTGCGAGATCCTCAGGGCCAATAATTAGCACTGTGCCTTCAGTGGTGTAACTCACTGTTGGCGGGATCAGATTCTGTAAAATCTGTGTTTGGGCTAACACATTTTGCCGCGCTTGTTTTAGCGCAGCCTGGGTTTGGTTGGTTGTCAAATGAGTGCTCACATTGCGTTCCTGAACAGTACGTTGGCTGCTCTTTTATCGCTGTTTTGTTACAGATTCAGGCATTGATTTGATACTAAGTCATTGCCTTTTCTGCTTTTATCTAAGTTTTGTACTCTTAGTACAGCAATTCACATACCAAAGTTATAGACATAAAAATTAGCTAAACTGACATTAAACAACTGGCTTTTGCATCTGAGCTAATGGCTCTGGTGCATTTTGGGGTAGGTCATCAGTCTCCCCATCCAAATTGTCCGCAATCGGTATGGTGGCTAATTCGGTTTCGATATCACTGTTTTTTGATTCGATGGTATTTTCTTCACCGATCACTACATCGTCTGGTGTTGAGGTCGGTTCGATCTCTGATTCTTCACTGTCTTTGGTGATATAGCGGAATACTTTCTGGGCTAATTCAGCTGAGACTTCGCGTGTTAGTTTCGGTTGGTTGCTGTAATCAAGAGCATATTCCAAAAGACCATCTATCTCATTGAAATGCGGTTGTTTCCAAAGGGCGCGTAGCGCTGCCGTTTTTGCTGCTGGGTCAACATTCGCCCCCATAAACTGAGCGAAACTGCCACCAATCTCAATCTCGTCAGGATTAGGGAGATCTTCTGCCGTGAGGATGCGATGAGGGTCTTCATTTGCCTGGCTAAGCGCATCTTGTGATTCTTGCGCAGCGGTAGGCTCTTGAGTGATCTCTTCTGCCTTATTATCAACAAGTTCTTCCGCAGTCGTTTGCGTTTTAACAGCGGCTTCTTCAGCTGCCACTTGCTCACGACGTTGACTCCAACGGCTAAAAAAACCGTTTGCCTTTGGGGTTGAATCAGTCATTAGTCCCTCCGCAATGGATCGTGGCTTGGACCTTGATTTTTACGGTGATCGACATGCTTACGACGATAAGCAGCGATTTCAACTTCACCATATTGAGTGATAAAGGCTTCGATCCAACAGGCAATCGCTTCAGGCATTAGCGTGTTGATTACGGGCGTATTGCCTTCAAGACAGCCCGCAGCAACATTTTGATCTGCCGAAAGTAACGCGGGTACCCAAGTACCGTCTGCCATTTCATCACAGACTAAGTACAACATCGCATTGTCCATATCGAGGTTGATGCGGTAACTGGCGCGCTCATCTTTGTGCAGCTCTAGCAGTACTAAGGTCGCTCCTTCGGGGGCTTCGTGGGTTGCGGGAAGTAAATGATCGATTTCCCATTGTACTGAGGTCCAACGACCCATCTGTTTCTCTACTTTTTTGAGTGAAACGTACATGGGCCAAACACTAGTAGTATGTTGCATTGTCTCTCCGTTTCAACCGTAAGGGAGATAAGCCTTAGCATCCGGCGCTATTTCCCCTGCTTATCGTGATAAAAGGTCACTGCAATATTAATGCCATTAAACAGGGGGAATTAGTTTGAAGTGGATCATCAAAATAGGGTTAAAAGCGAGACATTTTGTCTGAGTGGACATTTTGTCTGAGACATTTTGATGCGCCAGAATGTTTCGTATTGCGACGGATCACGCATTTAGCCCTGAGTTTTATACCTAGGTATAAATATTGCTATGCTGATGCCATCACTCGTAAAGCGGTAACATTATGATTTCTGATAACAGTTCTAATATTGCTCAGCAGATGCTCGCCAATGACCATCCTTCTCTACCCAAGCGAAGCTTTTCCTTTGTAAAAACTCAAGCTGAAGTGCCGTTAACTATTGCCGTCAAAGCAGTGGATGAGTCAGGAGTGGTTATTGATAAGCATGTTGCCTGTGAGCGACCTTTAACGGTTTATCTGAACTGGCGCCCGATAGTGACCCTGATGACATTGGGGGCAAAGCCTGAGTCATTAGCTCTTGGTTATCTTAAAAATCAGGGTTTTATCTCGGATGTTGCTCAATTAGAGTCTGTAATTGTTGATTGGGATGTGAATTCTGCCGCGGTATTAACGCATGAGCACACCGCCGATCTCGAACAAAAGTTATCTGAAAAAACCGTTACTTCCGGCTGTGGCCAAGGGACTGTATATGGCAGTTTTATGCAGGATTTAGATGGTATTCAGCTACCTACCCCAAGCCTTAAGCAGAGTACGCTCTACAGCTTGCTCAAAAACATCAATGAATATAATGAGACCTACAAAAATGCAGGTGCAGTGCACGGCTGTGGTGTTTGTGAAGCTGACCAGATCCTTGCTTTTGTAGAAGATGTTGGCCGTCATAACGCGGTGGATACCTTGGCGGGAGATATGTGGTTAGCACAGGATCGGGGCGATAACAAAATCTTCTATACCACAGGACGGTTAACCTCGGAGATGGTGATTAAGGTCGCCAAAATGGGGATACCCGTATTGCTGTCGCGAAGTGGTGTAACGCAAATGGGTCTGGAGCTTGCCCAAAAACTTGGTATCACGATTATTGCTCGGGCCAAAGGGCGTCACTTTTTGGTCTACCACGGTAGTGAAAATCTCGAATTTGATGTGAATACCAACTCCGATAAATAGCGACCGGACTCAAAAGAGATAGACGACAAGGATATAAGATGACATCCGCCAGTGAATTGATTTACATGAGCGCGAAGCAAGTTGCTGAGTATTTAGATCTTAATGAGAAAAAGGTTTACGCGATGGCGAATGACCGAATTCTTCCCGCAACAAAAATCACCGGCAAATGGTTATTCCCTAAGGTGCTGATTGACCGCTGGGTGATGGACTCCTGCCATAGCGGTATGTTAACTGACAGACTATTGATTACTGGTAGTGATGATCCTCTGTTGTCAATGTTAGTGGCGCGTTTGATGGCGCAGGTTGGTAGTCGTGAGCTTATTAGTTACAGTGCAACAGGCTCTCGTTTGGGGTTAGAGTTATTAGCTAAGGGCTATGCTGATGTGTGTACCTTGCACTGGGGGAGTATGGAAGATAGAAATATCCGCCATCCAGCATTGCTTAAAGGTTATCAAAACCACCAACAATGGATCATGGTGCACGGCTATTCCCGTCAGCAAGGCTTGATCATGCGTACCGATATGCACCACAGATGTCAAGAGGAGGATAAAGTTCTCAGTTTGCCTTGGCGCTGGGTCAGTCGCCAAGGCGGCGCTGGCAGTCAGCAGCATCTAGAGCAGTGGCTATTAAAGCAAGGTGCACGTTTAGATCAGCTTAATATCATACTCACAGCTTATAGTGAGCGTGAACTTGCAGGCTATATTGCACGTGGAGATGCAGATATTGGTTTTGGTTGCCAGTCTGTTGCTTTAGAGAGCGGTTTAAGCTTTGTGCCACTGATCAGGGAGTCCTTCGACTTTGTGATGCCACAAAGTATTTACTTTCGCAGGCAGCTACAACAACTGTTTACTATGTTAAGCAGTGGGCATACTCGGCAAATGGCGGCTCTTTTAGGGGGATATGATCTTACCGATTGCGGACAGCTTCTTTGGAGTGCAAGTTAAGTACCTATATATGTACGTATAAGTGAATCACTACACGCTACTTTATAGCTTATATATGTATAAAGTAGCGGCTGACACCAATAGCCTTCATCTTGCTTAATAATGTAGAGCTCCAAATTTACCGCCTCATTTAATTCTTTTTTCTATCTTTAGCACACACTCGTTTACTCAATAAAGGCTCGCTGTTAGGTTTGTTTTACGCATAAATCCAGCGTTTGTGGATAACTCTGGGTATAACAAGTGTGTAGGTTGTGGCTAGCTTGGGTGTAACAATCTATTTGAAAATTAATCATAAAAACCTGAAAAAAGCGCTTGCACAAAAAGTTTCGCTGCCTATAATGCGCATCCACTGACACGGCAGACAGCGAAAGCGAGCGCGGTTTCAGTTCGAATCGAATGCAAAATGTGCAGTTGATTCGAAAGCCTCAAGAAGTTTGCAAAAACGCCTTGACGCGACAAGGGAAATGCGTAGAATACGCAGCCCTGGCCCGCTGAGCGGTAACGCAAGCGATGAGGTCAAACGCTCTTTAACAATCTAAACAAGAAATCTGTGTGGACACTCACAGGTGTTGAGTTAATCGAAATTACTCTGCCGTTTGGCGAGTAATCAAAGAATTAAATCAATGAATGAGTGTTCATAGCAATATGTACAAAGTTTTGGTTTCGCTTTTTTAAAAGCGGAAACAAACGACAGAATTCATTGAGTCGTTTAACGCGAGTTAAACAAAAAAACTTTTAATTGAAGAGTTTGATCATGGCTCAGATTGAACGCTGGCGGCAGGCCTAACACATGCAAGTCGAGCGGCAGCACAAGTAAGTTTACTTATGAGGTGGCGAGCGGCGGACGGGTGAGTAATGCCTAGGGATCTGCCCAGTCGAGGGGGATAACAGTTGGAAACGACTGCTAATACCGCATACGCCCTACGGGGGAAAGAGGGGGACCTTCGGGCCTC
>NZ_LGYY01000092.1:0-12136 GCF_001308045.1 Shewanella sp. Sh95 | reverse complement strand
TAGGATATTGGCTTCGCGCATCTTGTTGTCCAAGTGTAGTTTTTAGCGAAACCATTTGATCATGCAACAAGATGCGCTTCCACCCTAATTTGATGATTTATTTGTAAATCATCAGGGGATTCTTCAGTACTTAACGGCCTATAATCGCTGAATCAAAACTAAGCCAATACATTGAATAACAATATAAAAAAACACGCTCAACTTGAGGTTTTGAAAGGCTAAACCGAGATAGCGTCAGATAAATCATCATATCTTTAACCCTAGCACACCAGCTAGCCATCTTCGCCTTCACGACTTCTAGTCTAATAGGTACCATTTACTCGTTATCAGTAGGTAAAGTGAGGCTCACAATTCTCCATGCACAGCTCAAAATAATTGGCCTCATAATAAAGACTTATGCTATAAGTTACCCCATTAGGAATAGGCTAATATGGACATAAAATGCGTGTTTGCGGTGAGACCAAGGCTAAAATTGAGCAGCGACGTTTTTCGACACTGTTTTTTTTACTGAGTACCTCACTATTATTGTTATTCTTAGTCAGCCATCAAGCTAAAGCTCAAGAAAGTCAAAATGTTATACAAAACTCCTCATCTCAGACTGTTACCTTAGCAGCCGAAGACAGTTGGCCCCCATTTGCAAACCAGTTTGGCCAAGGCATTTCTCATCGACTGATCGAAGCCGCATTTAAACAAGCTCACATTGAGGTCAATAGTCTTGTTGTGCCCTACAGCCGAGCCTTGATGATGGCCGAAAAAGGGGCTGTCGATGGAGTATTTAATGTCACAAGAGAAGCCAGTACCGAGCAGCGATTTGTGTTTGGTAATACACCTTTATTTATTGCCAAAGCCTCTTTTTACCAACGAAAACAGCGTCCGTTAATTGCAGAAAATAAATGGAAAATCCCAAAAGGTAGCATTATTGGGGTGATAAAAAGCTATGAGTATGGCGATGAATTTCCTGAATTAGTCAAACAACGCCAACTCAATCTCGTCACCGTCGCCACCCAACAACAACTAATCAATTTACTGCTGATTGGCCGAATCGATGCTGCTGTTATGTTTGATCTTGTCGCACAAGAAAAACTGCAAAACATGGGGGTAACCGATGAAGTGATTGCCGCATTCAATAACCACAGCAGTCAGATTTATTTAGCGTTCTCGAAGGAAAACCCTAAAGCTGCGTTATTAGCTAAAGCCCTCGATCAAGGCTTATCCATGCTGAAAGAAAATGGCCAATATCTGCAATTGTTGAGTGCTAACTAATCACCTAATCCAGCCTTGAAGTTAGCTCCCCACACTCTGCCCTTGAATGCGGATAATCTCTTGATTGACCCACTGCAATAACTGTTTAATGGCTTTAGATAAAATCTGATTTTGGCGCACAATATAGCCTAGGCTTGTACTTGGAAAATCCGGCAGTGGTGTCACCTTACTCTTTAAGTTTGTCTTAGTGTAAATAGAAAACTCAGGCACAATAGCCACCCCAAAACCAGCCTCAGCCCAATCGATTTGTGCATCAACACTGCCGACTTCCATAATCCGATAACGAGGCAAATTTAAGCTAGGTAAGGCGGGATCAAGCAGCTCGCGGGTACGGGTATCGTGCCCAAGTAAAATCAAGGTAGGTTGCTCCGCTAATGGCATATCATCACGCCCTTGACTCTGCTGCCATAGCGCTAAATTATTCCCAAGTGCGCACCATTTGATTTGCTGCAACTCAGTAAAATGTAGCGGCTGACTTTCCTTTTGAGCGATAACAAAACCTAAATCCGCCTCGGCATTGGTGACCAGTTCAGAGGCTTGAAACGAAGTAGTATTGAGCAGGGAAAAATCAATCCCGGGGAATTCCGCTTTAAACAATTGAAAAGGCTGAATTAACAACAAGCGAGAAATGATGTCGCTAGCCGCTATGGTTAAGGTACCTTGGCTAAGATCGTTGATGGCATTGAGATCCGCCTGACACACTTGCAACTCCATCAAGGTCTTCTGGCTGCTCTCGAGCAAACGGAACCCCGCCTGAGTTAACCTAAACGGATTACGTTCAATCAACTTCACCCGCGTGTTCTGCTCAAGTTGTTTGATATGCAGGCTGACATTGGGCTGTGTCATATGCAGCGCCGCAGCTGCCTTACCAAAGTGTTTACACTCAGCCAATGTCACAAAGGTTTTTAGCCAATGAAGTTCGAGCATTGCTTTTATCTCCATCCATCATTCCCAATTGCGTCATGATATATGACTTTCTTATCGATGTGATAACTATAATTAATTTCTCTTATTCGATAACGGGGTCTAGCATAACCGCTTAATTCCTGTGGAGATGATGTTATGCCGTCTATCGTAGTTGTGGGTGCAAATTGGGGTGATGAAGGCAAAGGCCGCATCGTAGATTATTTAGCCGCTGATGCTGCTGCGAGTGTTCGCTTTCAAGGCGGTAACAACGCAGGCCATACAGTCGTAAACGACTATGGCACCTTTAAATTACACCAATTACCTAGCGGTATTTTCAATCCAAACTGCGTTGCAGTACTTGGTCCTGGCATGGTGATCAGCCCTGAAAAACTCAGTGTTGAGATCGCCGAAGTCGAAGCGGCTGGCATTGAAGTTAAATTATGCATTTCTGACCGCGCAACCCTTTGCTTACCGATCCACGCACTGGAAGATACCTTAGAAGAACAACGATTAGGCGATCTGGCCTACGGTTCAACCCGTCAAGGTATCGCTCCAGCCTATGGCGATCGCGTGATGAAAAAAGGCATTCTGGTTGGTTGGTTAAAGCAACCCGAAGTGCTGCAAGAGCGCATTCAATTTATGCTTGATTGGAAGCTACCACAATTAAAGGCGCTCTATCCAAGCTGTGACTTCTCCCAAACTGCCGCCGAAATGACTCAGTGGTTATTAGATGTCACCGCGCCATGGCGTCCCTTTATCTGTAACGTGACAGAGCCATTAAAAGCGCTGCAAAAACAAGATGCTAACTTACTGTTTGAAGCGCAATTAGGCGCAGGTCGTGACTTAATTTACGGTGAATATCCGTACACAACCTCTTCTAACGTGACGGCGGCTTTCGCAGGTTTAGGCAGTGGCTTACCCGCGCTGCGCCCAGAGCGCATCATTGCCGTAGCCAAAGCCTTTAGCTCATCTGTCGGTACAGGTACTTTAGTTACCGCGATGGAAGAGCAGGATGACTTCCGTAAAAACGCCAACGAGTTTGGTGCGACTACGGGTCGTCCACGTGATATGGGTTACTTCGATGCCGTTGCGACTCGTAATGGTGTTGAGCTGCAAGCAGCAACTGAAATCGCCCTGACCAAGATTGACTGCCTGACAGGCATGAAAGATCTCAAGATTTGTGTTGCCTACGACGGTGAGCACACTGAGAACCCAATTTGGCCACAAACGGCTGCATTAAGCCCAGTGTACGAGCAAATGGAAAGCTGGAGTGAAGACATCACCACTTGCCGTACCTTCGAAAGTCTGCCAAAGGCTGCACAACATTATGTTGAACGCATCGAAGCCCTCATGGGCGTGCGCGTCAGCATGGTGTCAGTTGGACCTGAG
The DNA here is from genome assembly GCF_001308045.1 of Shewanella sp. Sh95. NCBI lineage: Bacteria > Pseudomonadati > Pseudomonadota > Gammaproteobacteria > Alteromonadales > Shewanellaceae > Shewanella > Shewanella sp. Sh95. The sequence continues at coordinate 8,578 of NZ_LGYY01000092.1, read as the reverse complement.
CGCGATCAAATGATCATTCGCTAACGCATCGATTACCCTACAAAAAAGCCATATTCGTTTCGGCGAATATGGCTTTTTACTTTTGCTTTTTATACTCATCCCCCATTCCAATGGGACTGAGCGACTCTCTTGGGTTTTGTTTCACAAAATAAACCGCTAGACTGCGCTCAAATGAATAATCCTATATCGATGATTTTATGCCGCAATTTAGCCCGACTTATTCTTTTCCTGTGCAAATTTACTACGAAGATACCGACTTTTCTGGTGTGGTGTATCACCCGAACTTTTTGAAATACTTCGAGCGTGCCCGTGAGCATGTGATTGGCGCCGAGCGTTTACGCGAGCTCTGGCAACAGCAACAATTAGGTTTCGCCGTGTATCGCAGTGATATGTTGTGCCACGAAGGCGTGGAATTTGCCGACATCATCGATATCCGCACTAAGTTCTACTTTGAGAGTAAATACCGCACTGTATGGCAGCAGGAAATTTGGCGACCCAACGGCAAAAAACCTGCGGTCACGGCCACCATTGAAATGGTCTGTATGAATCAAGCGCGACAACTCGCGCCGATGCCAGCAGAGTTAATCACTCAATTAAGCTTAGGAATGTGACCCCATATTGACGCAAAGCATTTTGGGTGCAGGACGGAGTCGATGCCAGTGCATCTCAAGCTCTACTGCCCGCATTGGCTTGGCGTAGCATATGCCTTGAATCCGATCGACGCCCATCTTGACTAAGAAATTAAGCACCTCTTGGGTTTCAACGCCTTCGACCGTTACTTCATAACCGAGTTTTTTAGCAATATTAATGCTGGCCTCAAGGATATATTCAGAGGGTTCGTTCGGTTTCAGATCCTCAAGAAATGCTTTATCAATCTTCACTTCGTTTGCAGGTAAATGTTTTAAATAAGCGAGGGAAGAATGACCAGTACCAAAATCATCGATGGCGAGTTTTACCCCAAGGCTGCGGATTTGCGCTAAGGTATCAACGGCTTTATTTAAATCTGCCATCAAAGTACTCTCAGTAATTTCAATCATTAAGCATTCTGGCGGTAACTGGTAATGCTTTAGGCGCGCATCGATTTCATGGGGTAAGGTTTCACTATCGAGATCGCGAGTCGATAAATTCAACGCAACACAAACAGAAATCCCCGCTAATCGCCATTTTACCTGCTGCTGGAGCACTTGTTCTAAGGCCCAATGGCTAACGAGATCGATCATACCCGCGCATTCGGCAAGTGGGATAAATTCCCCAGGAGAAACCAATCCTAGCTCTTCATGTTCCCAGCGGATTAATGCCTCGACCTGAGTGCATCCGCCTGAAGCAACATCCTGCTTAGGTTGGTAAACCATGTATAAATGATTGCGTTGTAAACCATTAGGCAAGCTATCAATAATCTTTAATTCTCGCAGCTGGCGAATATCGTCATTCTCACTGTAACAGGCAATTTCGATTCGAGTTGAACGGGCTTTTTTGAGTGCCAAATCGAGTCTTCTGAGCATATTACTCACGTCGGCATGGTGCTGCGCTAATTGCAAACAGCCAATTTGTAGGCGCACACTGACTGGCGTATCCTTAATTTTAAAGGGTACCTGCAAGCGACCACGTAAATGCAGCAACGACTCCTGCGACAAACTCTGCTCATAATAGAGAAAAAACTCATCACCATTTAAGCGGGCAATCAGTTTCGGCTTTAGGCTTAAGCCAGTTAACCGATCGGCAAACTGTTTTAGCAAAATATCGCCAAACACAAACCCAAAAAGATCGTTCACATAGCGAAAACGATAAATATCAATAAGTACTAAAGTACCTTGTGTGATAGGCATTAACGAAGCCAGTGCGCGTTTAAGTCCCACACGATTATTTAAGCCTGTCAGCTTATCTTTGCCCATGCCCGCTGGCAGTGCAGCGAGCATCTCATTTAAGGAATGATACAGGGACGCATACTCTTGCGGCACATCAGCAATGTTAAGTGGGCTTCGGTCCGTCTTTTGCTTTTCAAGTTGAGGGCATAACTGTGCTAAGAATTGCTGCTGTTGGCGCAATGCTTGGGATCTTGTGCGTAAAAGAAACAGCACGGCGATCAAAACGATAACCAACGCTAAACTGATAAACTCCAGAATAACCATATCTAGGCCTCAATCTTACAGCGTAAGCTAATGACCAATATTTCCTCACCATAGGACAAGATTAATTTCCTTCTAAGCCCTAGGATTACTGGTAACTTTCTTTGATTGAATGGAATTTATCCATAAATTCATCACTTGCTAAGTCATTCGCCGAGACGGGTAATCCACGGCTAACAAACACATCCATCCGCTGCTCAAAATCAGCTCCTGCGCGTAACTCGCCAGTGTAGAATGCCGCGGCACGGATAAAATCTAAGTAGGTAACATGGTCGGGTAAATAGGGCAAATCAGCCCATCGCTCAACTACTTCCATCACCTCAGGGGCAAAATCCCAACTTTTTAACACGGCACGACCTAAAGGGCCTTGCATTTTACGTACTAAAGAACGCAATTGCTCAATACTGGTAAATAACTCAGGATGGGCCTCCGCCTCAGTGAGCACAGGCAAAGCACCGATATTATGGACTAAACCTGCAAGGGTTAAAGTGTCTAAATTTAACTGGCTAGGACGACGCTTATTGTACATCTGCAATATGGCACAAGCCGCGGCCGTCACATCGATAGAAGTACGCCAAACCTCATCCATCACTTCCCACACCATTTCATTGGTGGAAATAAATAGCTGCTCCATCGCCACTGATGTCGCAATACTCTTAATTTGGATTAAGCCAATACGGGAGACTGCGCTATTAATACTCTCGGCGGGAATCCCACGACTATACAAGGCACTGTTGGCCACTTTAATAATACGCGCCGAAATGGCCGCATCTTGACCGATCACCTCTGCCACTTGCTTAAGACTTGCATCTGAGCGGCTCACCACTTCTTGCACCCGCATGGCGACTTCAGGCAAGGTTGGCAATACTAAGGCATCATCTTTTAATTTTTTAAGTAATCCGACTAACAGTAGATGTTCAGTAGACATCTTCGCTCCCATCAATCTGCAAACATAAAGCGGTAATAGTTGGAGTATATCAGTTGACGATCATTTGATGGGCAGAAAAAAGCATCAGACGTTAATTATTTGTATGACGCTGTTATCAATTTAGTCTCACGACAAAACATTTTACGCTTTGATATCTCAGATTAAGTTAAAGGTGAAAATCAATGGAAACACACAAATGGATTCATGGTCTCGCACGATCGTCAGAGTAAGAATGGTAGGTATATTCGTAAAACGCGAACTATACCTAATCTTAGACGTAGCAATTTGCATAAGCCTACTTTGATTGTGTAAAATGCCGCCCCCGCGCATTGCGCCTCCATCTACCAACCAATTCGAGAGTCATTATGTTTAAACCAGAGTTGTTATCTCCCGCTGGGACGCTGAAAAACATGCGTTACGCCTTTGCCTATGGTGCAGATGCCGTGTACGCCGGTCAGCCGAGATACAGCCTAAGGGTACGTAATAACGACTTTAAGATGGAAAACCTCGCAACGGGTATCGAAGAAGCCCATGCGCTGGGTAAAAAGCTTTATGTGGTGAGTAACATTGCTCCCCACAACGCCAAGCTCAAAACCTATATCAAAGATATGGAGCCAGTAGTGGCGATGAAGCCCGATGCGCTGATCATGTCAGATCCTGGCCTTATCATGATGGTGCGTGAGGCTTTCCCTGAGCAGGTGGTGCATTTATCGGTGCAAGCGAATGCCATTAACTGGGCGTCGGTCAAATTCTGGCAAACCCAAGGCATTAAACGGGTGATTTTATCCCGTGAATTATCCTTAGATGAAATCGAAGAAATTCGCCAACGTTGCCCCGATATCGAGTTAGAAGTGTTTGTCCACGGCGCCCTGTGTATGGCCTACTCAGGCCGTTGTTTGCTGTCGGGTTACATCAACAAACGCGATCCAAACCAAGGCACTTGCACTAACGCCTGCCGTTGGAAATACGATGTGCATGAAGCGCAGCAAACCGACTCGGGCGATATCATTGCTCTGTCGCCACAAGCTAATACGGTGCAAATCGAGACGCCGACCTTAGGCGCGGGTCCTGCGACCGATCAAATATTCCTGCTGCAAGAAGCCAATCGCCCCGGTGAATATATGCCAGCGTTTGAAGATGAGCATGGCACTTATATCATGAACTCTAAGGACCTGCGCGCAATCCAACACGTTGAGCGTTTGGCCAAAATGGGCATCGACTCGCTGAAGATCGAAGGCCGTACTAAGTCTTTCTACTATGTGGCCCGTACCGCACAGCTATACCGTCAGGCCATCGACGATGCTGCCTCAGGCAAGAGCTTCGATCGCAGTTTGATGAATCAACTCGAAGGCTTAGCGCACCGCGGCTACACCGAAGGTTTCTTACGTCGCCATGTCCATGATGAATACCAAAACTACGACTATGGCTACTCGGTCAGCGATACCCAACAATTTGTGGGTGAATTAACCGGTAAACGCAATCTGGCTGGCCTTGCCGAAATCGAAGTGAAGAACAAATTCTCCGTCGGCGATAGCGTTGAATTAATGACGCCGCAGGGCAATATCAGCCTCACCATCGAACAACTCGAAAACCGCAAAGCCGAAGCGGTTGAAGCGGGATTAGGTTCGGGCCATACCGTTTACTTGCCCGTGCCGAAAGAGGTTGATCTGAACCACGGCATTTTACTGCGTAACCTGCCTCAAGGTCAGGATACCCGTAACCCACACGAAGCAGGCTAAGGCATGGCATTACTGATCGACGACAGCTGCATCAATTGCGACATGTGTGAACCTGAATGCCCAAATCAGGCTATCACCATGGGGGAAGAAATCTATGAAATCGACCCAGACCGCTGCACCGAATGCGTAGGCCACTACGATAAGCCGACCTGTGTTTCCGTCTGTCCGATTGATTGTATTGACCCTGACCCTAACCGTGTCGAGTCCCACGACGAGCTGTTAGTCAAATTTGCCATACTCACGCAAAAAATTTGATTGAGCGTCAGCCGTTTAAACTTAACAAAAAGCCCCGCAATCTAAGCGGGGCTTTTGTTTATCGGTTGATTACAGCCACGTTCGCATCAGCTTAAGCTTGGGGATTTAGCTAAAATCACCGTCGGTTTTGCCTCAAGCTGCAAACGCACAATGGCATCGGCCAGTTTTTCAACGCTCAAGCGAATGGGTGTCGGCAAGCTAGCAAATTCGATACTGAGCAGCAGATTTTTTACCTCAAGCCCTAACTCGGTATCGCCTTCAATACTCAGTTTACGCTGGAAAAACAGCGTATCAGGGTCTTCTTTCGCCGCCGCAACCAACAATAATTCCGCAGACTTGGCACTAAATGTCACTTGGGCATCGGTCAGTTCACGCACCTGCCAACGGCCATCGAAACTCACTTCAAAATGCAGATTTAGATCTTCAACTCGAATCGCAACCCACTTACCTGCCAAAAAATCTAACTCGCCATCTTCAGCCTGCGACGCCAGCAGCTGTGTTAGTAGTTGGCTTAGCACCTTAGCCTTGAGGCTAAAGGGCACTTTAGAGAGTGGCAAACGGATCAGTTTTGGGGTGAGTTCGAGCAGTTGTTTTGCAAGATTAGCTGAAAAAACAGCGGACATAAGCAGTTACCTAAGGATAAAAAACACTATATCTCCCAGTTTACCGAGATTTTATGATCTTAAACCTGTTTTAAATCAATTCACCGCCATTCAATCTTCCCTACACTCTGCCCCTGTTATTTTATCGGGAGCACCATTATGGAGTTGTTGTGTCCAGCAGGAAACCTGGCCTCGCTAAAGTCGGCGCTGCAGGCCGGAGCCGATGCTGTCTACCTTGGGTTAAAGGATGATACCAATGCACGTTCATTCGCGGGCTTAAACTTCACCCCTGCAAAATTACAGGAAGCCGCCGATTTGACCCATCAGCGGGGCAAGAAAATCTTCCTCACCCTAAATACCTTTCCTAAGCCGAATGAGGAGCACCGTTGGTATCAGGCCATCGACTTGGCGGCCAGCATTGGCGTTGATGCCTTAATCGTCGCCGATCTGTCGCTGCTCGACTATGCCCATAGGCAATATCCGCATATTCCGCTGCATTTATCGGTACAAGCGAGCGCCACCAACTTGGGCGCACTGAGCTTTTATAAAGAGGCTTTTAATATCGCGCGGGTGGTGTTACCCAGAGTGCTATCGATGAAACAAGTGCGTGACTTAGCCAAGGTCAGCCCTGTCGATTTAGAGGTCTTTGCCTTTGGCAGCCTGTGCATTATGGCCGAAGGCCGCTGCCACTTATCCTCCTATGTTACCGGCCAATCGCCAAACACTGGTGGCTCTTGCTCGCCAGCGAAACACGTGCGCTGGCAAGAACAGGGCAAAGACAGATTGACCCGCCTCAACGAAGTCTTGATTGATAAGTCAGGGCTCGATGAGCAAATGGGCTACCCCGTCGTCTGTAAAGGCCGTTATCTCACCCAAGACGATGATAAACCGCAATATCTGCTCGAGTCCCCCACCAGTTTAAATACCCTTAGCTTGCTGCCTGAGCTTGCCAAAGCGGGCATAGTGTCACTCAAGATTGAGGGGCGTCAGCGCAGCCCTGCCTATGTAGAACAGGTGACCAAGGTTTGGCGCCAAGCGATTGATACCTATCTTCATCAGCCAGATAAATTCCAGACTCAGGCCCATTGGGAGCAAGCCCTTGCTAAAGTCTCCGAAGGCCAAATTACCACCTTAGGCGCCTACGAGCGCGACTGGCAATAGCCCTAGCGATAACCACGAAGAAGAAACGATTATGAAAATTTCCCTCGGCCCACTGCTCTATTGCTGGGAAAAACAACAGGTCATCGACTTTTACCAGCAGGTGGCCAATAGTCAGATCCCGTTAGTTTATTTGGGTGAAGCCGTCTGTAGCCGTCGACGCGAACTCAAATTTGGTGACTATCTCGAACTGGCCAAAATGCTGAAATCTGCGGGTAAAGAGGTAGTGCTGTCAACGCTCGCCCTTATCGAAGCGCCCTCGGAATACACAGAGCTTAAACGTCAGGTCGATAATGGCGAATTTAGCATTGAGGCCAACGACATGGCGGCCGTGTATCTCGCCAAGGAGCACAAGCTACCCTTTGTCTGCGGCGCCAGCATCAATAACTACAACCGCGCCAGTTTAGATATTTTGCAGCGCTTTGGTATGCAGCGCTTTGTGATGCCGGTAGAACTGTCGAAGACTTGGCTTAGCCAAGTGATAGAGAACAAGCCCGCATTCGAAGTCGAAGTGCTCGGCCATGGCTACTTGCCGCTCGCCCACTCGGCGCGCTGCTTTACCGCTAGGCATCAACATTTGTCGAAGGACAGCTGCGAAACCGTTTGCCGCCAATACAGCAAGGGTTTACTAGCACAAACCCAAGAAGCTCAACCTTTGCTGAGGTTAAATGGCATTCAAACCCAGTCGGCCAGCTGTGTCGATTTACGCAGTGAAATCAATGAAATGATAAAGGTTGGCGTAGATGTGTTTCGGGTTTCGCCCAGCAGCTTAGCCTGTATCACTCAGGCCGATGCGCTGGTCGAGGCGTTAAAGACTAGGGCAACGGACGCTCAGTTTCCTCTTAGCGATGAGCACTGTAACGGTTACTGGTTTGGCGAGGCAGGACTGAAATCCTTAGGCTACTGAAATCCTTAAGCTGATAGCTTTATGGGCTATCAGCTTAATCACTCACTCGGGAGCTGGCTCCTGAGCGAGTGACTGTGGAGTAAGCAGTAGCGCCGCCGTCCAACTTAATAAACTCCCAAGCGCAATCCACTCTAACAATGCAGGCCACCATAAATCGGGCCTTGGCAATTGCAGCACCATTTCTTGATAGAAAGGTCTGTCTCCTTCCGTTAAGCCCAATGCTAACAGCGGCACATAGAGAAAAGTCATCATACTGAGCAATACCAACAGCGCTAATAATATCGTCAAGCGCTGACGGTGCTGCGAGCCGAATCCCACCCATAGTAGATAACAAATTGCACTTAAGCTGCCAAAGTAGAAAAACCATTTAAGTGCGAGGATATGCAAGTGATACACATTGACTGGAAATAGCCCAACACAGGCTAAGGCTAAAAACGTCAGTGCTAGAGCGCAAAAGAAAGGATATCCCCAAAACCCGCTTACAGTCTGTAGGGAGGAAAGACAATAAAAAACAATGCTTAAACTGCCAAAAAATAAACCGCCATTGAGCACCACGGCAAAGCTAGAATGGCCATAGGTTCCCAATTCACTCAGTGTATGATTTAAAAAATTGAAGGAGCGTGTTTCAGAATAATCAAATCCGAATACCGGTGTTTTTCAAGATAGTTGTCACTCTTTGTTTAAATATTAAGCTGCATTTATTACGCCTTCTTCTGGTGCCTTATCTGGGTTGAGTGTTACAGCGCCAACCGCTTCACAATTTCTGATCTCTGTAGACCAACGCATCGGTTTTCTTTCCTTCGCCGCCTCAAGCACTTTCTTGCGCTTCGCTAAAATAGCGCCATCTTGCAGTGCATGACGTT
>NZ_LGYY01000108.1:0-84736 GCF_001308045.1 Shewanella sp. Sh95 | reverse complement strand
CACGAGTACCAGTTGGGAGAGGCGCCACCTCAAGTCACAGGACTCACAGTGGACCAGCAGATCATTCTCGACGTGTTAGGCGAACGGTATCGGCAAATTTATTCCTAAATCAGGTGCGGAAAGTCGGATCTATGTTTACCGTAATAGCTTTGCTGGACAAGCACTAAAGAAAAATATCTACATTAACGGCAATCTAATTGGTGAGTCAGCAAACAAAGTTTATTTTTACAAAGAAGTTGATCCCGGTGAGCAAAAGTTATCGACCGAATCTGAATTCAGCGAAAATGATTTAACAGTGAAAACAGAAGGGGGTAAAAACTACTTCTTCGAGCAATATATCAAGATGGGTGTATTTGTGGGTGGTGCAGGACTAAAAGCCGTCTCAGATACCGAAGGCATGAAAAACGTTCAAGAATGTAAACTAGCAAAATAGCCATTACTCCCCCCTTGAATCGCCCATAAAAAACCAGCCAAAAGGCTGGTTTTTTAATATTTATCCAATGCAAATTGGGTCGCAGGTTTTATCTGCAACCCAATACCGCACTTAGGCTTGTGGGCGCATCGCTGGGAATAGGATCACGTCACGGATAGTGTGAGTGTTAGTAAATAACATCACTAAACGGTCGATACCGATACCTTGACCCGCTGTTGGCGGTAAACCGTGTTCCAGCGCAGTGATATAGTCTGCATCGTAGAACATGGCTTCATCGTCACCCGCGTCTTTGGCGTCAACCTGCGCTTTAAAGCGGCTATCTTGGTCTTCAGCATCGTTTAATTCGCTAAAGCCGTTAGCTACTTCACGGCCACCGATGAAGAATTCAAAACGGTCGGTGATGAAGTGATTGTCATCGTTACGACGTGCCAGTGGCGAAATGTCCGCTGGGTAGCCAGTGATGAAGGTCGGTTGCATTAACTGCCATTCAGCAGTTTCACCGAAGATTTCTTCTAATAGCTGACCACAGGTCCAGAACTTCTCGATCTTGATGCCTAGGCTAGTTGCCAGTTCACGCATGAATTCAAGATCTTTCACTTGCTCGTAAGTCATGGCTTGGATAGTCGCGTTGTCAGGATTGTACTTCTGAATCGCTTCTAACATGCTTAAACGGGCATATGGGCCACCGAAATCAACGGTGTGCTCGCCGTATGGCATTTGCGCGCTGCCTAATAACTCAATGGCGATAGAGCTTAACAGTTCTTCGGTTAAGTCCATCAGATCTTTGTAGTCTGCATAGGCCATATAGAATTCCATCATAGTGAATTCTGGGTTATGGCGTGGCGACAGACCTTCGTTACGGAAGTTACGGTTGATTTCGAACACACGCTCAAAACCACCTACCACTAAACGCTTGAGGTATAACTCTGGCGCGATACGCAGGTACATTGGCATGTCCAGCGCATTATGGTGCGTGATAAATGGACGGGCAGAAGCGCCGCCTGGGATCACGTGCATCATTGGGGTTTCAACTTCCATGAACTCTTTTTTGATCATGAAGTTACGGATAGCTGCAACCACTTTTGAACGCATGACGAAGGCTTGACGAGATTCTTCGTTAACGATTAAGTCCACATAACGTTGGCGGTAACGGGTTTCTTGGTCGGTTAAGCCGTGGAATTTTTCTGGCAAAGGACGCAGTGCTTTAGTCAGCAGTTGGTACTCTTCCATGTTGACGTACAGATCGCCTTTACCAGATAAGTGCAACTGACCAGTTACGCCGATGATGTCACCGATATCCAGACCTTGGTATTTATCCTTCAGATCCGCTTGAACACCCTTTTCAGCATAAGCTTGGATGCGACCAGACACGTCTTGGATCACCAGGAATGGGCCACGTTTTGCCATGATACGGCCAGCGATGCTGGTTCTAAAACCTAAGGCTTCGAGTTCTTCCTTAGTGTTTTGACCGTATTTTTCCTGCAACTCAGCCGCTTTATGGGTGCGACGGAAGGTATTAGGGTGAGCATTAGCGCTGCAGTTCGGGCGAATGCTGTCTAGCTTGGCACGACGCTCGGCAATCAGTTTGTTTTCATCTTGTACTTGTTCAGTCATCTTATTTCTCGTCTATACCTTTGAATTAATTACAGCCCTGATTTCAAACTGGCTTCGATAAACTTGTCCAGATCGCCATCGAGTACCGCTTGGGTATTGCGCGTCTCCACGCTAGTGCGTAAGTCTTTAATACGGGAATCATCCAATACATAAGAACGAATTTGGCTGCCCCAACCGATGTCAGATTTGGCATCTTCGGCGGCTTGCTTTTCCGCATTTTGCTTATGCATTTCTAATTCGAACAGTTTGGCTTTTAACTGTTTCATCGCCGAATCTTTGTTCTTGTGCTGTGAACGGTCGTTCTGGCACTGCACTACCGTGTTGGTCGGTAAGTGGGTAATACGTACCGCAGATTCGGTTCGGTTAACGTGCTGACCACCGGCACCCGAGGCGCGGTATACGTCGATACGTAAGTCAGCAGGGTTGATATCGATAGTGATATCGTCATCAATCTCAGGGTAAACGAATACCGAGCAGAAAGACGTATGGCGACGACCCGATGAGTCAAATGGTGATTTACGCACTAAACGGTGCACGCCAGTTTCGGTACGTAACCAACCAAAGGCATATTCACCGGTAAACTTAATGGTCGCGCCTTTAATACCAGCGACGTCACCGTCGGTCACTTCCATCAGCTCAGGACTGAATCCGTGGGCTTCACCCCAACGCAGATACATACGCAGTACCATGTTGGCCCAATCTTGCGCCTCTGTACCACCACTGCCCGACTGAATGTCTAAGTAACAGTTTGAGGCGTCCTGTGGACCAGAGAACATACGGCGGAATTCGAGTTCGGCCAAACGGCTCTCTAAATAATCCAGCTCTTTGGTGGTTTCATTGAAGGTGTCTTCGTCTTCCTCTTCGATGGCAAGCTCAAGTAGACCTTCAACGTCTTCGAGACCGGCGTCCATATCATCGATAGTTTTTACGACGGCTTCGAGGCTAGCGCGCTCTTTACCTAGGGCTTGAGCACGTTCTGGCTCGTTCCACACCTCAGAACTTTCAAGTTCACGGCTGACTTCTTCTAGACGCTCATGCTTAGCATCGTAGTCAAAGATACCCCCTAAGAAGCTGCGTACGCTCGGCAAGCTCCTTAATTTTGAATTTTACTGGATTAACTTCAAACATGGATTTTTAACTTCGCTTTATTTTTGCCGTTTCAATGGAGTTTCCATCAAAGGAGGCGGCGCTTAACGGTAATTGCAACCGCGCATTTTAACCTAACAACGCTGGTAAACCTAGGGCGTGATAGCGTTTCACTGCGATTTTATCAGCATAAAAAGCACCGTTAGGGTCGGCAGATTAACAAACAAAGCCGAGTTAAGACTGTGATCTTACATGAAATTGCCAGCTTGACGCCCCAATTCAATTAAAAATTGAGTTTACTAAACAGTGATAATCACTAAAAACTGCATAGGATTAAACAAGATACAGATAAAACACATATAAAATGCTGAGATAATCACAGTATTCCACCAATAAACTTTCATCAGCGCACAGTCTGACGCCTGTTTGTGATGACAGCAGCAATTTAGCATCAAACTTCCCTCGACCATAAGCGTCTTCTAAAGCGCTCTAGTTATACTCAAATCCACCTTAAGCCTGCCATGCAGCAAGCACCCTACAAATATAAAAGGCCATGGGATGATAGAACTTCGAATCGATAATCAGATAGTCTCGGCCGAGCCGAGCGATAACCTATTACACGCAGCCCGTAAGGCGGGTATTGCTATTCCCAGCCTGTGCGATCCCACTGACGCCTCACGGCAATTGGACACGCAAGCCCATGCCGAAAAGCAGGACTGTAACCTCTGTCTGGTGCAAATCGAAAATAGCGATGCCAGTCTGCGCTGCGTTAAAGCCTGTGAAACCCCTGCCCAAACAGGCATGAAGGTCATCACCCAATCGGCGTTTTTAACCAAACAGCGCCAAGCGGCACTGAACACCATCTTGAGTGATCACTTTGCCGATTGTGAAGCGCCCTGCCAACAGGCCTGCCCTGCGGGGGTCGATGTACAAAGTTATCTCTACCACATTGCCCAAGGTGACCACACCCAAGCGATTAAAATCATTAAAGACACTCTGCCACTGCCGCTGTCGATTGGCCGTGTCTGCCCCGCATTTTGCGAAACCGAATGCCGCCGCGGCCTCGTCGACGACCCTATTGCCATCCGCCAACTTAAGCGCCACGCTGCCGATTTAGATTTAGCCGATGACGAGCACGGCAATAGCTATCAACCGCCACGCCTCGCAGACACGGGTAAAAAAATTGCGATTATTGGTGCGGGGCCAGCAGGCTTAAGTGCAGGTTATTACCTGTCTAACCAAGGGCATAATGTCGAGATATTTGAAGCCATGCCCAAGGCGGGCGGTTGGCTGCGCTACGGTATTCCCGAATACCGTTTACCCAAGGCGATTCTCGATAAAGAAATCGAGCTGCTGTGTCGTAATGGTTTAATCATTCATACCAATACTCGCCTCGGCCATGAGGTTCACTTAGCCCAGTTGGTCACCGACTTCGATGCGGTGTGCCTTGCGATCGGCGCCCAAAAAGCGGTGTCAATGAATTATAAAGGCTCGGAGCTGGCGGGCTGTTATCTTGGAGTAGATTTTCTTAAGGATCATTGCCTCGATAAGCAACTGAAGTTGGGTAAAAAAGTCGCAGTCATCGGCGGCGGCAATACCGCCATCGATTGTGCTCGTACAGCGGTACGTGAAGGCTGCGATGTTACCTTAATCTACCGCCGTACCCGCGCCGAAATGCCCGCCGAAGCCTACGAAGTACACGAGGCCGAAGTTGAAGGAGTAAAATTCCACTTCTTAACCAATCCCATTGAAAATCATAGTGATGCCAAAGGACATGTACAGTCGGTCACCTTTAGTAAAATGGCGCTCGGCGAAGCCGATGCTTCAGGCAGACGCGCCCCCGTGGACACAGGGGAAACCTTTACCGAAGCCTTTGATACTGTTATCGCCGCCGTCTCGCAGGCACCAGACCTAAGCTTTATGCAAGATCCCATGGGGCAACTTAGCCATGGCGAGCTGGCACTCAGTCGCTGGAACACCCTCATTGGTTGTGAGCAAACCATGTCATCGGGTGTGGAAAAACTGTTTGTGATGGGCGATGCCCGCCGCGGCCCAGCCACCGCGGTTGCCGCCATTGGTGATGGCCGAAAAGCGGCAAAAGCCATTGATAAAATGCTTCAAATTGGCCTTAGCTGTGATTTACATGCCCACGATTTTAACTCGGTAAAAACCATTCCGAGCGCCCTTAAGCAAGCTAAAACAACATCAGAAGCTGCGCCAACGCTTTATCCTCATACGCCACGTCAGCCCCGCTTGAAAATGCCCGAATTAACAGCATTACAACGGCTGCTGAATTACAGTGAAGTCGAATTGGGCTTTCCCGCAGATGCCGCTATGCAAGAGGCTGCGCGTTGCCTTGAGTGTGCCTGCCAGGCCAATACCGACTGTAAACTAAGGGATTACGCTACGGATTACGGTGTTGAGAGCAAAAGCTTAGCCACTGAAAATGCACGGCATTTCAGCGTAGATAAGAGTTCACCCTTTATTCAATTCGATGCTAACCGTTGCATTAGCTGCGGCAAATGCGTTGATGTGTGCCAGCAGCAGAGCGGCCACTGCGCCATCCAATTTACCGAAGATTCCTATCAGGCGCTGCCACAGGAAATCAGTCAAAGCCTCGTGCGCCGCGCGCCGAGAGTTGGCTTTAGCGCGAGCATGGCCGATAGTCGCTGTGTACAATGTGGCAACTGCGTGCAGGTGTGTCCCACTGGCGCACTGGTCGATGCGCGGGACAAACGCCAAGGCGATAAAACAGCACTTAAAACCGCCTCGACGATTTGTACTTACTGCGGTGTAGGCTGTCGTCTGGATCTTAAAATTGACCCTAACACCAATCGCATTCGCCATATCGAAGGCAATAAAGACTCGGTTGTTAACCAGGGCATGTTATGTGTTAAAGGGCGTTTTGGTTTCGATTTTATTCACAGCGACAAACGCCTCACGACACCATTAATACGTAAAAATGGCGAACTACAACCTTGTAGTTGGCCCGAAGCCATCGCCTATGTGGCGAAATGCTTAACCGAGATAAAACAGCAAGATGGCAGCAACGCGATCGCTAGTCTCGCCTCGGCTAAAGCGACTAACGAAGATAACTTTGTGCTGCAAAAGTTTGTCCGCAGCGTTCTTGGTACCAATAATATCGATCACTGCGCCCGCCTATGCCACTCATCGACGGTAACGGGCTTACAGCAAAGTATTGGTAGTGGCGCCATGACCAATGATATTCCAAGTATTAAAGACTCGGATGTTATCTTTATCATCGGTTCAGACACCACCTGTGCCCACCCGATTATTGCCTCAAAAATCCAGCAGGCGGTAATGCAGCACGGCGCACGATTAATCGTGGCCGATCCTAAACGCGTTGGTATAGCAGAAAAGGCCGAACTCTATGTTGCCCACAGACCGGGCACGGATGTGATGCTATTAAACGCCATTATGGCGGAAATTGTTCGCCACGATTGGCAAGATAAAGCCTATATCGCCAAGCGAACTGAAGGGATCGAGGGCCTCTATGCGGAATTAGCGAAGGAGGATTACTCCCTCGAAAACGCCGCCCTAATCACAGGTGTTAAGGCTGAGGATATCGCCCGCATCGCGCATACCATAGGCACGGCGCAAAAAACGGCGGTTTACTACGCCATGGGCATCACACAGCATACGACAGGCCACGATAACGTCACCGCCATTTCTAACCTGCAACTACTCTGCGGTAATATCGGAGTATCAGGGGCGGGTATCAATCCGCTGCGCGGCCAGAGTAATGTGCAAGGGGCTTGTGATATGGGTGCATTACCCAACTACTTCACAGGCTATCAAAAGGTCACGGATATTCATGCCAGAATGCGCTTCGAAAACCACTGGCAAACGCCGTTATCGGGGGAAATTGGCGTCACAGCAACCCACATGATGCACGACATTGCCAAGGGCAAAATCAAAGCCTTATATGTGATGGGTGAAAATCCAGTGCTGAGCGATCCCGATCAAGCTCATGTGCTTAATGCACTGAGTCAAATCGAGTTTCTGGTAGTGCAGGATATCTTTTTAACCGAGACGGCCGAGCTTGCCCATGTGGTCTTGCCCGCCGCCGCTTTTGTAGAAAAACGCGGTCACTTTACCAATACTGAGCGCCGGGTGCAGCGACTCGAGCAAGCGCTTGCCTCACCGGGGGAAGCCTTACCCGATTGGCAGATCGTACAAGCGCTCGCTAATGCCATGGGCGCAAACTGGGATTACAAAGATGAAGAGGCTATTTGGACTGAAATCAATGTATTAACACCCCAGTATCGCGGTATTCGTTGGGAAAGATTAACCACAAGTGCAGAGGGTAAAGTGCCTCAGGGTATTCAATGGCCCTGTCCGGATGAAAATCATCCGGGAACACCGATTATGCACCAGAGTCAATTCACCCGCGGTTTAGGCTTATTTACGCCCGTCAGTTATCGTCTTCCCGCCGAAATGCCCTGCAACGAGTACCCACTGACGCTATCAACGGGGCGGCTCTTAGAACAATTCCACACAGGTACACTCACCCGTAAAACACCGGGACTGGATTTACTCGGCGCACCTAAAGTGATGATTTCAGTCTATGATGCCGAGCAACTCGGGATAAATAATGGCGACAAAATTAGCCTTATCACCCGCCGCGGCGAGATTGAGATAGATGCCTTTGTGACTAAACGCGCCCAAGCCGGTGTACTGTTCTTGCCGTTCCATTTTGTCGAAGCCGCAGCGAACAAACTCACCATCAATGCCTTAGATCCCGTGGCTTATATCCCTGAATATAAGGTTTGCGCAGTAAGAGTTGAAAAGGTGACTAAGCGGGTTATCGAACCAGCCTAAACAGATATTTGGGGATACGACTCAATAAATGGATATAAAAAACGGGAGATGTTATCTCCCGTTTTATTTTATAACTCAATAATTAATCAGTATTAAATTTTAAACTGCCCAACTAACTTGCCAAGATTGGTCCCTTCCTGCGACACAGTCTGACTCACCCTTGCCGCATCTTCACTGGAATGCAGCAGCTCATTCACGATTTCTTGGATAGCATAAACGTTACGGTTAATTTCCTCGGTCACAGAGCTTTGCTCAGTCGCCGCGGTGGCAATTTGGGTACTCATATCGTTAATCGCCGTTACCGCCGAGGTAACCGAACCTAAGCTTTCAGAAATAGCACGGGAAGATTCAACCGAGCGCACACAACTCTGCTGACTCTCGTCCATGGTTTTCACCGCCTGTGAGACCAGCTTATGCAGCTCAGATAGCATTTCATTAATTTCTAAGGTGCTTGCCTGAGTTCGGCTGGCTAAGTTACGTACCTCATCGGCTACCACGGCAAAACCCCGTCCCTGTTCACCGGCTCGGGCGGCTTCAATGGCTGCGTTAAGAGCGAGCAAATTGGTTTGTTCGGCAATGCCACCAATCACCGACAATACGCTGTTAATCTTCTGCGATTGTTCACTCAACGATTTGATACTGCCCGCGGCATTATTGATTTGCGCCATCAATCCAGCAATTTCTTCTAATGATGCATCGACACAGCGCTGAGCGTTAGCCACATCACCTGTCGCCGCTTGAGTAGCTTCGGCCACTTGGGTGGTGTTTTGCGCGACTTCACTCGCGGTAGATGACATTTCAGTAATCGCGGTAACGACTTGGTCAGTCTCATTGTTGTGACTGAGCAGTTGGTGTGACATCACTTTCGTTTGGTCATGAATCGCATTGGCAGCCGTTTTGACTTTGGCGGTCGCATTCGCCACATCACCGATAATGGTTTGTAGCTTATCGACAAACAAGTTAAAAGCTCGACCTAATTGAGCAATCTCGTCTTCACCTTTAACCATTAAGCGCTTAGTTAAATCCCCTTCACCTTGAGCGATATCATTAAGATTATCAGCCATATTTTTGATCGGCACGACCATTCGATGGGCGGCGACCATAATGATAAACGCCGTAATCCCCGTTAACACAATGGCGATGAGGAGGATCATAAACGATTTCTCAGCCATCTGTTCAGTCACAGTTTGTCGATAATCTTCAACTACGGCTTCAATATCATCAATATAAGCGCCAGTTCCTAACATCCAGTCAGTACCGGGAACCATCATCACGTAGCTTATCTTCTCAATTTGCTCATTGGTATTAGGCTTCTGATAATAGTAAGAAAAGTTACCATCACCCCGTTTAGCAGCATCCAGCAAACCAACAATAATTTTGGTGCCGCGCGGGTCGGTCATATCGATTTTGTTTTGCCCTTCTAAATTAGGCATTAAGGCATGGAATATATTTTTACCTTGAGAATCATACATAAAGAAGTAACCCGCACTGCCAAAACGAATATCTCGCAATGCTTGATTCACATTACCTTGCTCCTTTAAGGACAATTGGTATTGCACAATTCCCGCGGCAATTTCGGTCGCTTCTTTAATTTGTTGTTTACGTTCGCCCACTAATTTTGTTCTAAAGGTCACAACCTCTTCCGCGAGAGATTCCTGTTCGACATAGTAGGAAACGGTCATTAACACTAATAAGGTCAAGATGAGGGGAAACAAAGATAACAGCAGTAATTTATTACGCAGGCTTAAATTCGACATGCTTGCTTACTCCAGAGTGATGTAATTTATATTTTTTATATGGTCGAAGTATAGCCAAAAAGGTGCATCCACTTAGCGGTTGGGTTAACAAAATTTTCTATAGAGGATAAAAATTATACTCAACTGATTTTAAGCTAATAATATCAGCCCTATGCCACATAGGCTAAAACCTAAGACCAGTAACAACATCTGCGGTTTAAAGAGTTTTAATGCACCAAAACCAAGCAAGACAACAGCCATATCCACCGCAGATAACACCCCTTGGGTAAATACAGGTTGGTACAACGCAGCCGCCAATAATCCCACCACACAGGCATTCACGCCCGAGAGCATGCCGGCAATCTTGGGCCTTGCGGCAATCGCATGCCAACTTTTTAAGCCCACCAGCATCAATAAAAATCCCGGTAAGAAGATTGCTACAGTTGCGATGGCCGCACCGACAAAGGGATTGTCTAGCATCATCTCAGCGCCAAGGAAGGTGGCAAAGGTAAACATAGGCCCAGGCACGGCTTGGGCAAAGGCGTATCCGGTGAGAAAACGATCGCCGCTCATCGTATCACCCACAGCGGTTTCAAGCAGTGGCAGCACCACATGGCCGCCACCAAAGACTAAACTCCCGACACGAAAAAACTCACCAAAAATCCCTGCTTCAATCCCCAGATTTAAGGCAAAAAAACTCGCCACAAATAAGACAACGAATAATCCTAAGCTCAGGTAATTTAACCTAATCGGTTCATCTTTACTGGACTCGCTCTCAGTCGCACTCAGGAATGACATACCTAAAATGGCAGCAAGCAACAGTAAGGTGATTTGTGTCCATAAGAAAGGCAGAATGAGTATCGCAGCGGCACTACCGAGCATGAGTAAACGCGCCGTTTGCCGTTGACAAAATTGCTTAAACATCGCCAATACCGCATCTGCGACAACCACGACGGCCAGCAGTTTTAAACCATGCACTATGCCTTGCATGTACTCGTTACCTAACCAAGCGGCAGTCGTCACAGCGAGTAAATACATCAGCACGAAAGAAGGCAAGGTAAATCCAGCAAAGGCGGCTATCGCCCCTAAAAGCCCACCACGATGATAACCAATGGCAAACCCCACCTGACTCGATCCCGGCCCCGGCATAAATTGGCTTAAGGCCACAAAACTGGCATAACGTTTATCATCAAGCCAGGCGAGTTCGTTGACAAAGGTCTGGCGAAAATAACCAATATGCGCCGCTGGCCCACCAAAGCTCATCAGACCAAGAGAAAAAAAACGTAAGAATATCTGTAGCATAAACTTTGCCCTTCGATGCATAAAGTGAACAAGATTATGTCACTAAAAAGACAGTTTAATGAAAGCTAAATCAGCAAGACACAAAAATACTCAACCAAAGGTAAAATGAGCAAAATTCCTTTTTATCGACTTCTAAATTGACTATAGCGATCTACTGCTCAGGAGAGCATTCATTTAGATCGCTTAATCTTTTACCAACATGGCTAAGACTTCGAAATGATCCGAATGGGGAAAGAGATCGAATAACTGCACCTTAGTTAATCGATAGCCACGAATATGGGCGAGATCTTTAGCAAGGGTTTTGGGATTACAACTGGAATACAAAATCGCCCTAGGGGCAAATTCACTTAAGGCGTGACACAGGGACTCACCAATCCCACGACGCGGCGGATTAACAATAATCAAATCGGGCTTTGTTTGCGCCGCATCACCCTTGGCAAAATCGGTGGAATCGAGCGCCATAAACTGCACGTTATTCAGCCCCATCATTTGCGCCGACATCTTCGCGCAAGCAATTGCCTCGGCTTCGATTTCAATCCCAGTTAATGGGATATCTTTGGAGGCACAGTGCAAACCAAAACCGCCCACACCACAAAATAAATCCCACAGCGAGTTTGGCGCAAATTCGCCAACCCACTCACGGGCGGTTTGATACAGTTTTGCAGCAACCTGTGGATTCGTTTGAAAAAAGCTTTTTGGGCGAATAAATAACGGCACATCGTTAAAGCGCTCTTCAAGACGAGTATTTTCAGTTAAGAAAATTTCCTCATCCCCTTCAAGGATCGCCATATGAATGGGCTGAATATTTACCGATACGACGCTGATTTGTGGATATTCAGCCAGCAACGCGGGTAATTCCCGTTCAATACGGGCAATGGCATCGGATGAGCGCAGCACAAAACGCAGCATATATTCGCCGCGCACTTGGCTGCGCGTCAGTAGAATAAACTTAAGCTCGCCCTTGGCTTTATCGATACGATACGGCGGGATACCCGCTTGCTGCACAAAACGCTCCAGACGGTGGAGCAACGCTTGCATATCAGCAGGATACAGCAAGCAGTCACAGAGACTCACCGCCTCACCGCTTGGACTGACAATCCCCAGTACAGGCGCATGAGCCGCGCCAAGCACCACCATTTTCGCCTTGTTACGAAAACCTTGGTTCTCACCCACTACGGGCGGCAAAAATTGGGTATTAGTATGCTCAACAAATGGGGCTAACAATTGCTGTAATTCTTGGGTTTTCGCCGCTAATTGCATCGACATAGGGAGCTTAATATGACGACAGGATTGGCATTGGCCTTGTTCAAAATACCCACATTGCACTAATGTACTCACAGCATCGTACCCACAGCAGTTCCCGTCTATCTTATCTATTGAGATGGCGAGTGAAATTGAGATAACAACTGAAGCATAACAAATACCGTAACGGCCTCAGTTAAAAAGCGCCACACTTTAGCGTTTTTATGCAAAAAGATCATCTTCAACCACAGCATCACACCCAATGTTAGACAGAATTAAGTTAATCTGAGGCTGTCTACATCGGCGATTGGTGGACGTTTCCCTAACTTTTGTTCAATCCATTCAATTACTTCAGCAGAAGTGCTTCTAAAGGTCGTGAGTTTGCCACCATATAAACTCAGCAGCCTTGGATGTGAAACTGAGGTTTGCATTAAGGTATCCCGAGGCCGCTCAAAAGCGGAGCTTGCCTGTTTAGGTAGCACTCGCACGCCGCAATAGGTTTGCACTATCTTAGCCTTAAGCTCCTCAATCGATGGGGAAAGTGGAAAGTAATGACGATAAATACCTAAGAGGTAATGAGTTTCAGATTCCGTTACTTGGGGAGGGGTATCAATGGATGTCAGCACTGTTTCAGTGGTGCCGATGAGCATTTGGCCATACCAAGGCATCACAAAAATCACCCGCTTATCGAAGCAGGATTCTAAATATAAAATCCCCTCTGGTGCAGGCAAGTCGAGCAATAAATGTGCACCCTGTACCCAATCGATTTCAACACCCGCAAGAGGCGGCTCAACGTTAGCTAATACCTGATTAACCCAAGGGCCAGCGGCATTTATCACGAGCTTGGCATCAATTTGTTGTACTTGGCCGCAATGGCGAAAGCTAAGCTCAATATGTTCCCGTAAATGATTGAGCTGCAAAAACTCTGCCTCGGCATAGATATGCGCGCCAAGTGCTTGAGCGCTTCGCGCCACTGCTTGAGTGAGTAATTTATCGTCGGTTTGTGCATCCCAGTATTGGAATACCGCTTTTAACCCAGTGAGTTTAAGCCCGTTAAAACGATGCCAATGCACTGCGGGAATAGAGACAAAACGCCCAAGCGGATCAAATTCACTCAACAATGCATATAAACTCAGCCCAGCACGTATCGTCAACGGATTGCGTTGACTGTCCTGATAGACGGGAATGTAGAAAGGAACAGGTTTGACTAAGCTAGGCGCCAGATCCAGTAAATTTCGCCGCTCAAGCAGTGACTTACGCACGAGATTAACTTGCCCACTCTCAAGGTAACGTAGGCCACCGTGGATAAGCTTACTGGAATTGGCTGAGGTTTGGCCGCCAATCTCACCTTTTTCAATAAGTAAAGTTGAATACCCTGCCGCTGCGGCATATTGGGCAATGCCGACACCGCTGATGCCACCACCGATAATAGCAATATCGAATGAACTCATAGAGGTTTTATCCATCCTGATGTGCTTCTGGCTAACGTATCCCAATTCTTTCGAATAGAGATACCTAATCTACACTGTGCAACTGTGCCAATGCTTTATCACACATGGCTTTTAGCGCTTTAAGATCATCAATTTCAGCCCCAATTTTACAGCGCATTAAATGCGGGATCTCACTGGCCTGTTGCTTTAACGCCTGACCAGCAGAAGTTAAACTGAGCACCCGAACCCTTTCATCCTGTTCGCTACGACCGCGACTCACTAATCCCTTCGACTCTAAACGTTTAAGTAACGGCGTCAATGTACCCGAATCGAGAAATAATTTATCCCCTAAGGTCTTCACGCTAATCCCCTGCTCCTGCCACAACACTAGCATGACCAAATATTGGGGATAGGTTAAATCTAGCTTATCAAGCATAGGACGATAGGCACGCACCATGGCATTTGCTGCACTGTATAGAGAAAAACAAACTTGATTCTCTAGGCATAACACATTGTCTGTATTGGTGGTTTCAGACATTTCTAACGCGTTTTCCATTGAAGTTAACTCAGAGCTTGGCATAGTCATTCCAAAAAACTTAAATATATTGCGCACAATATACTTGCATTCACACTAAAGATCGAACTATAGTTTATCACAATTAAATTGCGCGCAATTTAAATTAACCATTTAAACACTGAGGATCTAAACATGAAAACATTGTATGAAACCCGAGCAACCGCCAGAGCAGGTCGTCAAGGCCAAGTCAGTACCGATGATGGGTTACTCGATGTAGCACTCGCCTATCCAAAGGCAATGGGCGGAAGTGGATTAGCAACTAACCCTGAGCAACTGTTTGCAGCAGGTTATGCGGCTTGTTTCTCTAATGCGGTTCTGCACGTTGCCAAAATCGGCAAAGTGGCCATTACTGAAGCGCCTGTCAGTGCTGTGGTTGGCATTGGCGCCAATGATGCGGGAGGTTTTGCCTTAACTGTCGCCCTAGAAGTCAATCTTGACCTGCCGCAAGCTGAAGCCGAAGCCTTAGTACAACATGCCCATCAAGTGTGTCCATATTCTAACGCTACACGTAATAATATCGATGTAAAACTGAGTGTTAATGGCATAGCGTTAAACTAAGCGCTTAACCATAGACTGAAAAGCACCTTGGGGGGCTTTTCAGTTATTCGCAGCTTATTTCCCCAACAGTAAACCTGCCTCACTTCCCAAAAACCAGTTAATCGCGAGTTAACTAACATTTCTTAATGCTTAATTTAATCAAAAGGATTGAATTCAGTAGAGTAATAGTCAGAAATCCATTTAAAACACATCTTGTCCACAATTGTGGAGGCACTATGACTAAATACTTAACCCAATTCGCTCTGCTATGCTCTCTCGCATTAGCAATGCTCAGTGCACCTAGTTGGGCCGACACCCCAAATACTTCCGATCAAACGTGGCATTACGTCAACGCCCAAGGTGAGCTTAAGATTAAACTCTACTTTTTTTGGTCGAAAACCTGTCCACACTGCGCACAAGCTCACCCTTTTATTGATTCACTACCGCAAAAATATCCGTGGATAGAACTTGAATCCCATATGGTTTCGGCACCTGGCGTACAGGATATTTGGCAAAATATTGCCGCCAAAACCGCCACAGAAGCCCGCTCAGTTCCTTATATGGCGAGCTGCGAAAAAGCCATTATCGGTTATTCCAGCGAAGCGGTTACTGGCGAGTTCCTCGTTAATCGTTTGAAGAATTGTTACTTATCCTTAGGTGGTCAGCTAAGCGAAGCGGATATGCCAACAAAGGGAGCTGCGTCTGCTGCACCGACCAATAGTGAACCTCTGTTTGGCACTTGCGGAACCGACTCAGGTGAAGGAACCTGTGATGCAACTAGCCTGGCAAGTACCGACCAAGCTGAAGTACAACCCGTTGAATTACCACTTGTCGGAGTGGTCACTCCCGAGACGATGTCACTCCCGCTGCTAACGTTAGTACTTGCTGGCGTCGATGCCTTTAACCCTTGCGCCTTCTTCGTATTGCTGTTTTTACTGTCGATTATGGTTAATGCGAAGAGCCGTAGCCGTATGCTGTTAGTCGGCGGTATCTTCGTGTTCTTCTCTGGCTTTATTTATTTCCTGTTTATGACGGCATGGCTGAATATCTTCAAACTGCTAGGAGCAGGTAGTGATGGTGGAATGATCATCTTAGCGGCCGGGGTCTTAGCCTTGATCGCAGGCACCATTAACGTAAAAGACTACTTCTTTACTAAAGGAGAAGTCACCCTCTCAATGTCAGCTGAAAACCGTACGAGCCTGATCAAACGCATGGGGAAACTCTCTAATTCCAGTAGTTTAGGCGCCTTAATTCTGGGATCGACTGTACTGGCGATTTTAGCCAATGCCTACGAACTGCTCTGCACCGCAGGCTTCCCAATGATTTATACCAGCGTACTATCCATGCATAACCTGCCTGAGATTGAGCGCTATATGTATCTGGTTTTATACAACATTGTCTATGTGATCCCGCTGGCAATTATTGTGATTGTATTTAGTGCGACCTTAGGCAAACGTAAACTGACCGAAAAAGAAGGCCAAGCACTCAAGCTGATGTCGGGTGTGATGATGTTTGGTATGGGGGTTGCGCTAGTGATTGATCCCACTGCGCTACAGAGTGTTGGGCTGGCACTGGGGTTAATCCTAGGCTCTTTAGGGCTCACCTTCATCATAGTGCTAAGTCGCAAGTTACTGACGGCAAAAGCCAACAAGGCAGTATAAGCATTAACGCTCGGCTTTGGATTGGCAAACTTGGGATAACGGACTAAAGTAAAACCTGAGCTTGCCGATACAAAGACTCAGCTTACAATTGAGGTTAGTTATGTCTATTTCACTGAACACCCAAGCTATCACGCCCAACTTAGAAAACGGTGCCGTTGGCGTTAAAGTGGCGCAGTTAGCCAAAGAGCAGCAAAAGGCAGAAGGTCAAATTGCCGTTGATTTAATTAACGCTGCAACACCTCAACCCGTGGGAAATACCGGCCACAATATCAACACTACGGCCTAATCCTAGCTCAATGTGTAACCAAAAAACGCCCCGAAGTTCGGGGCGTTTTTATTTACAATTTTTAATGCACTGATGCTGAGGGGAACCAATCAAGCTTAAGAAAAGGCATTACCATTCACATGCATAATAGTGAAAGTCCACACAACAAAGGCCAGAGGAATATGCACTAAGGCATAAAAACATTGGTCGAGTCGACTCATCCCTTTGGCAAGCCAAATCAAATATAAATGCAGCCCAATAACAGCTGGAAACAAGGTAAACAGTGGATACAAGGCAAAAGGGCTAGCATCGGCTAACAAGCTGTGGCTTAACAGGGCCCAAGCCACCATTAGCGCCGTGGTTATAGGTGGCATGGCAACACGATACTGCTCTGGATACGGAAACATCCTTGGCCTCTTACACTTATTTAATACTTATGGTGGCAGTTGACCCCAAATGGGATCACTGGAGCGGTTTTCGCGCGATCAACTGCGCCTTAGCACTTTCAATACCCGTAACAGCATCGCTTAACCGCCCTTCAAAGTAATGCAAAGGTTGCCAGTTAGCAAATACGGATTGTAGTTCGTGTTCTTTGAGTAAAAAATCGGGATTGCGAGGGCGGCCAATTTCCGCCTGTTGCCACGTAAAAGTCTCATAGACAATGAGTCCACCGTGCTTAAGGCTAGCGGCAATTTGCGGGAACAGTGGCCGATGTAAGTAATTAAAGACTAGCACTATATCAAAAGTGTCTTGGGGTAACAGAGGGGCGCTGCCATCTTCTAAATTCCACTGCCATTGATGTGCTTTGTCGTGTGTTAGCTTGACCAATGTACTCAAATCCTGGTCGATAAAGGTCACTTCACAGCCTTGATTCAGAAACCACAATCCATTTCGCCCAGAGCCACAGGCTAAATCCAATACCTTAAGCCCTACAAGCTCGGGCCATTGAAACTGGGTAATTAAGCTCGAAGCTGTGCAGAGTGTAGCGTGTGTCATCCCTTTATCTCTTTTTTAGTGTCTATCTGTTTGCGATGCACTATCGAATAGTGTCTGAGTCCAGACGGGCCATGAGAGACTATCACAGATAAAAATAACACCAAGATAAACAACTCTGGCTTGTAATTGGCAAGCGGGATAAACAGACAAAGCAAACCTAATTTTCCAAGGGTTAACACACCCTTAAGTTGAATTAACCAACGCCAATCCCGCATAATTTCCCACAACATTAATATGCTGCCGGTGCTCATGGCGAGATACCAATAATTTAACCAAAGGGATTTATCAATGTTTAATAATATCCCTCCACCCGCACCTGCAATGCCTAATATATGCAAAGCCCTTAAGGCTGTTTTACTAAGTCGCTGTACCCAAAAACGTTTTTCAGAAATCTGCTGCCTAGGCATAAATTTAACCCCTCAACACCACTTAAATAACATTTTGGAAAAATATAATATATTTATTCAAAAAACACTGGTGGAATTTAATTATTTATAGAATACTCACATTATAAATTCTCGCACATTCACGACCAAGAGCAAAATCAAAAATAAGCCATTAAAATCAAAGCCATAACAACAAAAAACTGACTATACCCACGCTAAAAAACAATTATTAAATTATAATTAAGCCCACCAAAATATGTTAACTCACGCAAGTTATACCGTATTCTCTAAGTGATTAACTTCAATTTCAGTAATATTTTCAGCCATATTGCACATTTCAATTATGTAATTCTCACTGTAACAATCGTTATGTGACCTAAGTACGCATATACCTCTTTAGATAGTGGTAACTTTGTTCATGGAGAATACTCTAAAAGCGCGTGAGCCACGTAAAATATAAATATCACGCCATGATGAATAACCCTTATTAAGTAGATGAAATGTACGGCGGAGGAACAATTATGTTCACAAGAAAGATTCAAAAAACAGCACTAGCCATGCTGATCTCTGGTGCAATGGCTGGCACAGCCTATGCTGCACCAGAAGTACTAGCCGATTTTCACGGTGAAATGGGTGGCTGCGATAGCTGCCACGTATCAGACAAAGGTGGCGTAACCAACGACAACCTGACTCATGAAAATGGCCAATGTGTTAGCTGCCACGGTGATCTAAAAGAACTGGCTGCTGCAGCGCCAAAAGATAAAGTTTCTCCGCACAAATCTCACTTAATCGGTGAAATCGCTTGTACCAGCTGCCACAAAGGCCACGAAAAATCAGTAACCTACTGTGATGCTTGCCATAGCTTCGGCTTTGATATGCCATTTGGCGGCAAGTGGGAACGTAAGTTTGTTCCTGTTGATGCAGACAAAGCGGCTCAAGATAAAGCCATTGCCGCAGGCGTGAAAGAAACAACTGACGTTGTCGTTATCGGCTCTGGTGGTGCAGGTCTTGCTGCCGCCGTTTCAGCCCGTGACGCTGGCGCAAAAGTGATCCTGTTAGAAAAAGAACCTATCCCAGGTGGTAACACTAAACTGGCTGCTGGTGGTATGAACGCCGCAGAAACTAAGCCACAAGCTAAGTTAGGTATCCAAGATAAGAAACAAATCATGATCGACGACACCATGAAAGGTGGTCGTAACATTAACGATCCTGAATTAGTGAAAGTCCTGGCCAACAACTCTTCAGACTCTATTGATTGGTTAACCTCTATGGGTGCCGACATGACTGACGTGGGCCGTATGGGTGGCGCAAGCGTTAACCGTAGCCACCGCCCAACGGGTGGTGCAGGTGTTGGTGCTCACGTTGCACAAGTACTGTGGGACAACGCCGTTAAACGTGGTACTGATATTCGTTTAAACAGCCGTGTTGTACGTATCCTTGAGGATGCGAGCGGTAAAGTGACCGGCGTTCTAGTGAAAGGTGAATACACTGGTTACTATGTAATCAAAGCCGATGCGGTAGTTATTGCTGCTGGTGGTTTCGCGAAAAACAACGACCGCGTTGCTAAGTATGATCCTAAATTAAAAGGCTTTAAAGCAACTAACCACCCAGGTGCTACCGGTGACGGCTTAGACGTCGCTCTGCAAGCTGGCGCAGCAACACGTGACTTAGAATACATCCAAGCTCACCCAACTTACTCACCAGCCGGCGGTGTGATGATCACCGAAGCCGTACGTGGTAACGGTGCGATCGTGGTTAACCGTGATGGTGACCGTTTCATGAACGAAATCACTACCCGTGACAAAGCCTCTGCTGCGATCCTGAAACAAAAAGGTGAAAGTGCTTACCTCGTATTCGATGACTCTATCCGTAAGAGCTTGAAAGCCATCGAAGGTTATGTTCACTTGAACATCGTTAAAGAAGGTAAAACCATCGAAGAGTTAGCGAAACAACTTGATATACCAGCAGCTGAACTGGCAAAAACAGTGACTGCTTATAATGGTTTCGTGAAATCAGGTAAAGATACTCAATTCGAACGTCCTGATTTACCACGTGAGTTAGTTGTCGCACCTTTCTATGCCTTAGAAATCGCGCCAGCAGTTCACCACACTATGGGCGGTATCGTGATTGATACTAAAGCCGAAGTGAAGAGTGAAAAAACTGGTAAACCTATTGAAGGTTTATACGCTGCGGGCGAAGTCACTGGTGGTGTGCATGGTGCTAACCGCTTAGGTGGTAACGCTATCTCTGATATCGTGACCTATGGCCGTATCGCAGGTGCATCTGCCGCTAAATTCGCGAAAGATCACTAATATCAATTCTTTCTAGGTTAATGGACTAACCTTAGGCTCACATAGCACGACCATGAGAGCCAAGCTTGAACACTCAAGCTTATCGATACAAGCGAGCCGTCAGGGGCTCGCTTTTTTTATGCTTTTTTGAGCAATTGATGACTAAGCTCACTCTTTTTACGGGGTAAATTCATCACCAGAGGACAAATGTCGCCGAGTCACATACACTCAGTGCCAGTAACAATGTAACCCTTAGGTGATTGAAATGAGAATTGGATTTTTTAGCGCAAAACATTATGACATGCAGCATTTTAACCGTACTAATGCCGCATTTGGTGCGCAAATTGAGTATTTCGATTATCGTCTCTGCATGCAAACGGTAAAGCTTGCCGAAGGTTTTGAGGTGGTATGCGCCTTTGTTAACGACTCTCTCTGTGAAGAAGTGTTGGTCGAACTCGCTAACGGCGGCACAAAAATCATCGCCATGCGCTGTGCAGGCTTTAACAATGTCGATTTAGTCGCCGCAAAACGTTTAGGTATGCAAGTGGTCAACGTGCCCGCCTATTCCCCCGAATCCGTAGCCGAGCACACGGTCGCCTTAATGCTGACCCTAAACCGCAAAATCCACAAAGCCTACCAACGCACCCGTGATGCTAACTTTTCACTCGAGGGGTTAGTCGGCTTTAACATGTTTGGCAAAACTGTTGGTGTAATTGGTACTGGTAAGATTGGGGTCGCCACCATTAAGGTATTGCTCGGTTTTGGCTGTAAAGTGATTGCCTTTGACCCCTACCCAAATCCTGCGGTAGAAGCGCTCAATGTGGAATATTTAGATCTCGATACCATTTACGCCACCAGCGATATTATCAGCCTGCATTGCCCATTAACCGCCGATAACCACCATCTGCTGAATAAAGAAAGTTTTGCCAAGATGAAACCCGGCGTCATGGTGATCAACACTAGCCGCGGCGGTCTGCTCAATGCCTTCGATGCGATGGAAGCCTTAAAGCTCGGCCAAATTGGCTCCTTAGGGTTAGATGTGTATGAAAACGAAAAAGAACTGTTTTTCGAGGATAAGTCGAACCAAATCATTCAGGACGATGTTTTCCGTCGCTTATCCGCCTGTCACAACGTGATTTTTACCGGTCACCAAGCCTTCCTTACCGAAGAAGCATTGGGCGCGATCGCCAACACAACGCTGAGCAATGTGAAAGCCGTGCTCGCGGGCGGACGCTGTGGTAATGAACTGTTTTAACTGACAGATTAATACCTGACTGCTAAAGTGAGGCTTCAACGTTTGAAGCCTCACAGAGAGAATCTCAATATGTTAGTCACTCAGGAAACTCAGGATATCTCCACGCCTTCAGGGCTAATGCGTACTTACCTCTACCGCCCAGATGCCACCGGGCAATTCCCCTGTATCATTTTTTACTCTGAGATATTTCAGCAAACCGCGCCCATCGCCCGCACCGCAACAATACTCGCAGGCCATGGTTTTGTGGTGTTAGTGCCAGAGGTATTTCACGAGCTTAATCCGATAGGCACAGTGCTGGCCTACGATGATATGGGTAAAGACAAAGGCAATGCCGATAAATTTGCCAAGCCCTTAGAGCAGCACGACAGCGACACCCAAGCCCTTATCGATTTTGCCCGTCAGCAGAGTTATTGCACCGGAAAAGTCGGCAGTATGGGCGTGTGTATTGGCGGCCACTTAGCCTACCGCGCAGCACTCAATCCCGAGATTTTGGGCGCGTTTTGCCTCTATCCCACCGACATACATTCCAATACCCTACCCTGTGCCTATGGCAATGACTCGCTGAGTCGCACAGGCGATATTCAAGGGGAATTAGTGTTAGTGTTTGGTAAGCAAGATCCCCATGTATCGCCCGAGGGGCGGGTATTGATCCACCAACAGTTGATGGCTAAAAACCGCAACTTCAGTTGGCTTGAGGTGAATGCTCAGCATGCCTTTATGCGTGATGAGGGCGAGCGCTACGATCCCGCGCTAGCACTGCAGATGTATCAGCAAGCTGTGGCGTTTTTCCAGAGGGTACTGCGATAATATTGTTATTATCCAACCCATAAATCTAAACCATTTTATGGGTTGGATAATTCAAAAGCTTAAGCAGCAGGTGTTGCTGGCGCATGTAAACGGCTTTGGCTATAAGCAACAAGTTCTTGGTTACTCACTCGCGTGATAAAAGCACCATCGAGGAAAAAGTCCACATCTTCGCCAACTTTACGGCCAGATAATAACTGGGTGCTACCGTCTTCGTAGGCTAACGTCATAGTGACCGTATGCTCATCGGGGTAGGCAATTTGCGCCTGAGTCAGCTTCACTGGCGCAGATCTAAGCTCATCACTCACATGGGGATTAATCTTAAAAATCGCCTCAACTGGCATATCAACCACAGCGGGTGATTTGTCGGTAATCGGATTCTTGCCAGTCCAAAACTCAATGGTATTAAAGATGAACAGATCGCCTGTCGCCGCGATGCCATACACAGGGCTTAACAGCATAAACAAGCCTGCACGACCATAACGGTTATCCACCGCACTTAAATTTCCCTTAGTCACCATTTGGCTTAAACCCATTTGTCCCATACAACCGGTTAACTGGGTCGCGAGTAGCGTGCCAATCGTCACAGCTAAAAGTTTAGATTTCATTAAATTAGATCCATTAGGTAAAAACAAAAGCGCGGATTCTACGGATTCGTGGGCACTAAACCGTGCAACAGGGCACAATCTAAGGTAAACAAATGGAGGAAAATGTAATCAATAACACTGATTTTGTTATATAAAACAGATTAAGCAACGAAAGCTAACGCCAAGATAATAAAACTAAGTGCTTGCGAGTGCGCCGACAACAGTTTGCTAATAAATGTACAGCGATGGCGCACATACAGGAGAATGATTACTCGAGGTCGAGTTTCTTTTTGCCATCCTGCAACGCTTGGCGCTCGGCAAGCGGTGACTGATCGGCCAGCTTTAACACCGCCTTCTGCAGCATCAAGTTGTTGGGATAGGTGATGGTATCACCATTATCCCTTAGAATAAGTACATGAAACAGCGCGATTTCAATAATCACTCCACTGATATCTTCATCCTTATCCACCACCCGAATACGTTCACCGATCCGATACGGAAATACAAAAAAGATCAGTACGCCAGCAGTCAAGTTGCTCAAGATCGACCATTGAGCGACTAAGGCGACACCCATCACCGCAAACGCGGAGGAAACAAACAGCGACACATCTTGATAACCTAATCCAAGTGAAACCGCCATTAACGACAAAGTGATAAAAAACATCACATAGGAAATAAACCGCGTGACCAGGCTGGTACGGGCCGCACTCACCTGCTTCATTAATGAGAGTTTTTTCACCCATTGAGTTAATGCTCGCTGCAAAAAGATAAACACCACAAGATAAATACAGGCAAGCAGGATTTGATTTGTCATAATAGCCACTTAAAAAACGAAACCAGCTGAATTCTAACTTTTTTATACCTGCACGCAAATCAGCTCAACGCAAATAGAGTAATAATGACCATGGCCGACGCAATTTTGTTACACGAAACTCACGATACATTCGGGCCTATCCGCGTGCTCGACTATGGTGATTCGCGCGTGCTCTCCTTCGGTGACAACGATGAACAAAGCAAAATCCTAAAAACCGCTCCTCATATTCCACAGCATACCTATGTACAGGGCATGATGCTGGTTCTGCTATTTTGTAAACCCAAAAGTGCGATAGTACTGGGTCTGGGTGGCGGTGCACTTATCCATGTGCTGCGCCGATTTGACGCAGCCATCAAGCTAACCGCAGTAGAGCTTCGTCCCACGGTTATCGAACTGGCCAAGCGTTACTTCCAACTCCCAATAGGTAAAAAGCTAAATGTTATCAATGATGATGCCCTCGTCTTTATGGCATCGGCAGAGCATAAAAAAGTCGATGTGATTTTTGCTGATATCTACAGCGCCAAAGGCGTTAACACTGGGCAACTCTCGGCGACCTTCCTTGAGCAATGTACTCAACGGATTAAACCCGATGGCTATTTAGTGCTGAACTGCTGGAAGGAACATAGCCAAAATCGGGAGTTACTCGCCGATTTGCAGCACAATTTTGCCCACGTGCATGCTTGCCTCACCAGTGGTGGAAACTGGGTGATTTTTGCTAGCCAAATACCGCAATCACTCGGTGCCAGCGCACTTAAGAGCCAAGCACAAAGCCTGTCACAGCAATTGGATTTTGCCCTTGAGCGTTCACTAACACGTTTTGGCCCTTGGATTTAAGATTAATCTCAGTCAAATGGCGTAAATTAGTTAACCCTAAGACTCAGCTTTGCTATGCTTCTCACTCTCCACAGATATGAGTTGTCACCATGAAAAATAAGAATAAATTTTTGTTAAGCGTTATGGCTCTGGCGTACCTTAACTCTCTCAATGCTAACGCCGAAACCTTTAGTTTTGACACTCGTAATTCACTTAATTCAGATACCTTAGTACTGTTCCAAAGTACTGATTCAACAACCTATAGTCTCGATTTTTTGCCCCAGTCGACTCAGGATCAGCTCAATCTTGCGGTAGCTGATAATAGTTTTTCGGGTAAACGCGGTGAAATTTTAGAGATTTTAGTCCCGAGCGAAATCGACGCTAAGCGAGTATTACTGGTTGGGATTGGCGATGCTAAAACCCTAACACCCGGTGAAATCAATACCTTAGGTGGCAACATTGCAGCCAAACTTGAAACCGTGCCACAAGCCACGGTACGCGTGCTGACCCAAGGCCTCAGTAACGCACCTCTCTTTGGTTCAGAGCTCGCCCACGGCATTGAGCTGCGCAGCTACCGCTACACTCAATTTAAAACCAGCAATCGCGCCGAGAAGAACTATCAAATCGGCGTAGATGACTTAAGCAAAAACCAAAAACACCATAAGAATCTGCAAGCTATCGAAGCAGGTGTGTTTTTAGCTCGCGATCTTACCAATGCCCCAGCGGGAAACATGTATCCCGAAAGCTTTGCTAACGAGGCGCGTAAACTCAAAGCCCTCGGCGTAAAAGTCACAGTACTCGAAGCCAAAGATATTGAACGCTTAAATCTTGGCGCCTTAGCGGCCGTAGGTAAAGGCAGTGAGCGCCCACCTAAGCTGGTTGTCGCCCACTGGCCCGGCAGCAAAGAAGCACCTATAGCCCTCGTCGGTAAAGGTATTACTTTCGACTCTGGCGGCTACAACATTAAAGCAACAGGCACCTCCATCGCGCGGATGAAGTCCGATATGGCGGGCGCGGCAACTGTACTCGGCACAGTCAAGGCGATGGCGATTCAAAAGGCGCCAGTTAACCTTGTCGCCATTATGCCGATGGCTGAAAACATGGTATCGGGCCATGCGATGATCCCAGGCGATGTGATTAAAACCGCCCAAGGCCTTACGGTTGAAGTGCTCAACACCGATGCCGAAGGCCGTTTAGTGCTCGCCGATGGTCTCTGGTATGCCCGTGAAAACTACCGCCCATCGGTCATCATTGATGTTGCCACCCTTACAGGCTCAAAAGTCAGTGCGCTAGGCACGGTTTATGCGGGGTTATTTACCGATTCAGAGCCGCTAGTGCAGCAACTCACCTTTGCGGGTCAACAGGTGGGTGAAAAGGTCTGGCGCTTGCCGTTAGATCAAGCCTACGACGACGAGCTAAAATCCACCATCGCCGACTTAAAGAATACCGGGAAAGAAGGCAGCGCGGGAGCATCGTCTGCCGCCATGTTCCTCAAACGCTTTGCGGGTGAGCAACCTTGGGCTCACCTCGATATCGCTGGTAATGCCTTAACTGCCACCGATACCGCCGTTGTGCCCGCAGGTGCCACAGGCTATGGTGTGCGCCTGCTTAGTACCTGGTTAACTCAGCCTAAGGCGCAAAACTAGAACCTAGAACTTCAGTGGTTTGTTGCAACCGTTTTATGTTTAAAGGGATATCGTCGATATCCCTTTTTTATTGCCCTTCCCTAACGCTACATAACCAAATTAAACAATCGATTAGCCGCTAAGACACGCCAGTACTGAAAAATCGATTAATCCATCATATCAAACCCAATGAATTCGATAAAATCGATTAGGATGATAGTTTTTATCCGTTATATTTATCGTCGTTAGGTCAGTAATATACTTCTCATCGACGGGGGAACAAGCTAATGCCCGTCACTAAATTCACCATAATCAACTAAATGGAAGCATAAAATGACTCAATCAATTATCAACAGCACCATCAAACCATTCAAAGCCACTGCTTACCACAATGGTGAGTTCGTGCCTGTAACAGAACAAGATCTGTTAGGTAAATGGTCAGTTGTATTCTTCTATCCAGCAGACTTCACTTTCGTATGTCCAACTGAATTAGGCGACATGGCGGATCACTACGCTAAGTTACAATCTATGGGTGTTGAAGTTTACTCAGTTTCTACTGACACTCACTTCACTCACAAAGCATGGCACGATACTTCTGACACTATTAAGAAGATCAACTTCCCAATGCTGGCAGACCCTACTGGCGTGATCAGCCGTAACTTCGGTGTGATGATCGAAGAAGAAGGTTTAGCACTCCGTGGTACTTTCGTTATCAACCCAGAAGGCCAAGTGAAAGTTGCTGAAATCCATGACTTAGGTATCGGCCGTAGCGCTCAAGAACTGGTTCGTAAGATCCAAGCGGCTCAATACGTTGCGACTCACGATGGTGAAGTTTGCCCAGCTAAATGGCAACCAGGTGACGAAACCCTAGCACCATCTTTAGACCTTGTTGGCAAAATCTAATCTCGCCTAAAGGTCAACCCCGCCAATCTGACTCCCCCCTGCATGAGTCAGATTGGCACCCTCGCGTTTTTCAATATTTTTCAATTTTTACGCTGATTTGGAGTCATCATGTTAGATGCGAATTTAAAAAATCAACTGCAAACCTATCTGCAAAACCTCAAGAGACCAGTTGAACTTGTCGTGTCAGCAGATGAAAGCAAGAAGTCTCAAGAATTAAAAAGCTTAGCCAATGACATCGTTAGCCTTTCAACGTTCGTGAGCCTCAAAGAAGCTCAAGGCCAACGCACGCCAGCGATGACAGTGGTAAACCCAGAACTCAATACTCAGATTAGCTTTGCTGGTCTGCCTATGGGTCACGAATTTACCTCACTCGTGTTAGCCCTGCTGCACACGGGTGGACACCCCATCAAACTCAGCGACGAAATTATTGAGCAGATCCGTAATCTGCCTGGCAAATATGAGTTTGAAACCTATGTGTCACTCACCTGCCAAAACTGCCCTGATGTGATTCAGGCGCTGAATATGATGGCGGCGATTAATCCGAACATCACCAACGTGATGATCGACGGCGCCCTGTTCCAAGATGAAGTTGCCAGCCGCAATATCATGGCCGTACCCTCTGTGTACTTGAACGGTGAAGTGTTTGCCGCGGGTCGCATCAGCATTGGTGAGATTTTAAATAAACTCGATACTGGCGCAGCCAGCCGCAAAGCGGAAGAACTCAGCCAAAAAGCCCCATACGAAGTCTTAGTCGTCGGTGGTGGCCCCGCTGGTGCTGCGGCAGCGATTTACGCTGCCCGTAAAGGTCTGCGTACCGGTGTGGTGGCCGATAAATTCGGTGGTCAAGTCGCCGAAACCGTCGGGATCGAAAACTTTATTTCGGTTAAAGCGACCGAAGGTCCAAAACTGGTGGCTAACCTTGAAGCCCATGTGCGTGACTATGAAGTCGATATCATGGATAACCAAAAAGCCGTTAAACTGGCGAGCGATGGTTTATTCGAACTCGAACTGGCAAGCGGCGCTAAACTGCGCAGCCGTACCATACTACTGGCAACCGGTGCCCGCTGGCGCGAAATGAATGTCCCCGGCGAGAAAGAATACCGCGGTAAAGGCGTAGCCTACTGCCCACACTGTGACGGCCCATTATTTAAAGGCAAACGTGTTGCAGTGATCGGTGGCGGTAACTCAGGTATCGAAGCGGCAATCGACTTAGCCAACATCGTTGAGCATGTCACAGTACTCGAGTTCGATAGCAAACTGCGCGCCGATGATGTGCTGCAACGTAAAGCGGCCTCTATGGGTAATATCCATATCATAACCCAAGCGATGACCACTGAAGTGACTGGTGACGGTACCCGTGTTAACGGCCTGAACTACACCGACCGTGCAACGGGTGAAAGCCACCATATCGCGTTGGCAGGTATCTTCGTCCAAATCGGTTTAGTGCCCAATGCCGAATGGTTAAAAGGCACTGTGGATTTGACTCCTCGCGGCGAAATCATTGTCGATGAGCGCGGCCAGACCTCAGTACCAGGCGTATTTGCCGCAGGTGACGTGACTAACTCACCTTACAAGCAAATCATCATCGCCATGGGTAGCGGTGCCAATGCCTCACTGGGTGCATTTGATTACTTAATTCGCCATAGCGATGACAGTACCGAAACCACAGCGACTAAAGCGGCTTAATCGTTAACGATTAATCCCTTCACTAAAAAGCCAGCTTATGCTGGCTTTTTGTTTTAGCGCCAACAATCCTGTTCTACAGGTAAGCATTCTCAAGCCGAATTTGCATTAGGGTTTCTGGTGTATCGACCACTTTAAAACCAAACTGCGCATAGAGTCCATGGGCATCGCGGGTGGCGAGTATTATGCGTCTTAATCCTTGCAGATCAGGATGTTCCATAATTGCAGCCATCATCATCTTACTTAAACCTAAGCCACGGTGAGATTCGAGGACAAACACATCGGCAAGGTAGGCAAAGGTGGCTTTATCAGTAATCATGCGCGCAAAGGCAAGCTGTTGATTATCCCTATTAAACACTCCAAAACATAAACTGTTGCCAAGCGCCTTGCGTAAGAGTTCAGGCGGCATACCCTGTGCCCAATAACTGTTGGAAATAAAACCATGGATAAGCTCAAAATCCATTTCCGTTTGCGCTGTGCTGACCCGGTATTCCATCACTCGCCTCGATTTAGCTGTTGTTGACGCTTACCAATAGCATGAAAGCCATGGCAAATAACACTAATTTAGCTAATGAATACAAGGCTCCCGCGAGCGTGCCACCGCCATGGTTAGTAAATGCCAAGTGGCGATTGATTTCATATTTAAATAAATGGGCGAGATGACGATAAGCCAAAAAATAAAGCAGTGAAGCCGCAGGCCAAATGCCGATAATCAGCATTTGGCCCTGTTCCTTGGTCGTCAAAAGCGCTGACAGAAAGGGGATACTCAAACATGCCGCGTATATCCAAGCGAAACGCTTGAGTAACTGACGAATTTTTTTATCCGATAACGGCTTCAACTGAACTCCTTTTCATCTTACCTCCACGCAATCACTGACTACATTGGCTCGATTTGCTCGACCATCAACTGCAGGGTGAAATTACCGCGATATTCGTTCACATCCAACTTATAGACGATGCGCGCATGTTGAATCGTCGCATCGGGCCAAGTGTGTAAATCCACATTAAAGGCAATCGCATCTAACATCACGGTACTGCATGGGGTTTCAAGCACTAATTTAAGGTGGCGCTCCCCCACAATCCGCTGCTGGATAATCTTAAAATAACCATCGAATAATGGCTCCTCGAAGGACTGACCCCAAGGTCCCGCATTACGCAGTAACTGGGCGATTTCGAGGGTAAGTTCCGTCGGCGTTAATTCGCCATCAGACCAAAGCTCACCCGTGAGCTGCTCAGGCTTTAACAGTTCACGCACCGCATCATCATAGGCTTTAGCAAAGGTTGCGAAGCCACCGGACTTTAAAGTTAAGCCTGCCGCCATTGCATGGCCGCCAAATTTGCTGATAAGCCCAGGATGGCGCGAGTTAACTAGCTCCAGCAGATCGCGCATATGCAAGCCTTTGATGGAGCGCGCCGAGCCTTTAATTTCATCATTACCCGCATCGGCAAAGGCGATAACGGGTCTGTGGTATTTATCTTTAATCCGCGAAGCAAGAATACCGATAACCCCTTGGTGCCAATCCTCTTGAAAGAGGGCAATGCCCCACGGAAGTTGCTCTTCATTAAGTTTTAGATATTCAAGACTTTTCAGCGCCTCTTGCTGCATCCCGACCTCAAGCTCACGTCGCTCTTGGTTGAGACTATCGAGCTCTGCCGCCATCCGCCTTGCATACATGATGTCTTCGCACAGCAGGGTTTCAACGCCTAGCGCCATTTCATCCAGCCTACCGGCGGCATTAAGCCTTGGGCCTACGGCAAAGCCAAAATCCGAGGCAACAATGCGAGCTGGATTACGTTTGGCCACTTCGAGTAAGGCGGTAATGCCTACGCGGCATCGACCACTGCGTACCCGCTGCAATCCCGCCTCGACTAGAATACGATTGTTGGCATCGAGCGACACCACGTCGGCCACAGTGCCAAGGGCAACAATATCCAGCAGAGTGCCGAGGTTAGGCTCGGCAATGCCGCGGGCTTGATACCAATGACGAGCGCGCAGCTCTGCCCTAAGCGCCGTCATCAGATAAAAGGCAACCCCGACGCCAGCAATGGATTTACTGGCAAACTGACAACCGGGCTGATTGGGATTCACTATGGCATCGGCCGCCGGTAACTCATGGCCGGGTAAGTGATGGTCAGTGATCACCACCTGCATGCCAAAGGCTTTGGCGGCGGCTACACCCTCAATCGAGGAAATGCCGTTATCAACAGTAATCAGTAATTCTGCCTGTTTGGATGCCACCACGGCGACAATCTCAGGGCTTAGGCCATAACCGTAATCGAAACGATTGGGGATCAGATAATCGACCTTGCTCGCGCCCATCATCCGCAGCGCTAGCAAACACACACTGGTAGAGGTAGCGCCGTCGGCATCAAAATCGCCGACGATCAGTATCGACTTATCCTGCTGCATCGCATCGGCAATTAGCTTAGCTGCTTGTTCTAAGCCCTTCATTGTATCGGGTCTTAACAGGCCTTTGAGCACCAGTTCGCATTCGTTGGGCATAACACCACGGCGGGCGTAAAGCTGTCTTAATAACGGCGGAAGGTGAGCGGGTAAATGGCTATCATCAACGGTTGGACGACGGACTATCTTATGGATCAAGGGAGCAAACTCTTAAGCAATCATGGGGCTAAGATAACAAAAAGGTGAGCCTTAAGCTCACCTTTAATGGGATAAATTTATCCGAAATGGATTATTTGCGAGCTTCTAAGGTACGCAGTAGATCGGCAGGTGGTTGATATCCTGGGATCATATTACCGTCTTCCAATACGATTGCAGGCGTGCCGTTAACGCCAAAGCTGGTGCCTAGCTCGTACTGCTCAGCAATCTTGGCATCACAGGTCGCGGCGGATACTTTTTTGCCAGCCTTAGCTTCTGTCATGGCCTTTAATGGGTCCTTAGCACACCAAATAGCCTGCATCTCATCGGCATTGGCAGATGGTACACCAGCACGTGGGAAGGCTAAGTAACGCACGGTAATACCGAGCTTGTTGTAGTCGGCCATTTGGCTATGTAACTTACGGCAGTAGCCACAGCTCACATCGGTAAACACAGTCACAACGTGTTTTTCATCCTTGGCTTTATATACCAACATATGATCTTCAAGCGGCTTCATCATCGCCAGACGAGGTCCTGCAAGCGCCGCTTCCGTCAGGTTTTTCATGCCCTTATCAATATCGTATAAATTACCGTGGAACAGTTTTGAACCATCGCGGCTGATATAGAGCACGCCACGGTTGGTCATGGCTTGATATAAACCTTCGATCGGTGAATCCTGCATTGAAATCACTTCAACGTCTAACATCTCGCTGAGTTTTTGCTTAATCGCAGCTGTGTCGGGAGTGGTCGCCGTAGCGGCGCTGGCCAGAGGCGCAACAACAAGCGCGAAAACTAAAGATAATGCTCGGGTCAACTTCATGGGACTTCCTATTAAGTAAATCGCTACTGCGACATATGGGTCATCTTATTAGACCCTGTATGGGGGCAAAAAGTTACAGACAAGCTAGATAGAATGCAAATTTATACTGTAACTAAATTCAACCATTCGCGGTTTTGTGAAGGATACAACTTAACCGCGAGGATGATGCTGTTGGTGCAACTCTTGTAATCTCGCTCGCGCCACATGGGTATAAATTTGAGTTGTCGATAAGTCACTGTGACCTAAGAGTAATTGTACCACCCTAAGGTCGGCGCCATGGTTGAGTAAGTGGGTGGCAAAGGCATGACGCAGGGTATGGGGTGAGAGTTCGGTTTCGATGCCGGCGCGGCTCGCATAGAGCTTGATCCGATGCCAAAAGGTTTGCCTCGTCATCATCTGTGCTCGCTTCGAAGGAAATACCACATCGGACTGGATATTGCCCAAGAGTTCGTGGCGTGCAAAGCTTAAGTAGTGCTCAACCTCGGTAATGGCCAGCTCGCCCATGGGCACTAACCGCTCTTTACCGCCCTTACCCACAATCCGCACTAAACCTTGGCGCAAACTCATCTGCTCCAGGGTAAGCCCAACCAGCTCACTCACCCGCAATCCTGTGGCGTATAAGAGTTCAAGCATGGCTTTATCACGGCACTCGACGGGGTCGTCCACATTGGGCTCGGCCAGCAATCTATCGACCTGTGACTCACTTAAAGAATCGGGCAACTGCCGACTCAATTTGGGCGATTCAATCAGCGCCATAGGATCGCCAGCAATCTGTTTGGTCTGCAATAAATAAGTATAAAAGCGCCGTAAACTGCTAAGTAGGCGTGCGCTACTGGTGCGGGCAAATTGTTGTTCGACGCGGTAGGCTAAGTAAGCGCGC
Organism: Shewanella sp. Sh95; assembly: GCF_001308045.1. Taxonomy (NCBI): domain Bacteria; kingdom Pseudomonadati; phylum Pseudomonadota; class Gammaproteobacteria; order Alteromonadales; family Shewanellaceae; genus Shewanella; species Shewanella sp. Sh95. Next base: position 51,555 of record NZ_LGYY01000108.1, on the reverse strand, counting down.
ACATCGGCTTGCCCCACCTCGATTAACCGCAGGCCTTGGCTTTGCAGATAGCGATCAAAATGGCGTAAATCGGTGCGATAGGCACTCAAGGTGTTATCACTTAAGCCCTTACTGGACCAAAGTTCATCGAGAAAGGCATCGATAAGCGGATCGCACTGATAGGTTTTAGCCACAAAAACTCCATAAAAAAACGGCGTATTCTAAGGATACGCCGTTGATATTAACTCAATTGTTCTGCTTGTGGCAGCGTCTTGTTTATGCCGCGCTGACCGCTTTCGCACCGCCGCGGCCAAACAATAAACACAGCACGATCACGACTAAGGTGGGCAGTAACCACGCCATGCCTTCTTCGTACAGTGGCAGGATAGACAGTGTCGGAGACATACCGCTGACGAGATCGATAAAGCTCTGCGCCGCTTCGGTGATGCCTTTACCGTCTTCACCAGTGAGGCCTTTCGCTGCGACTTTCATCCCATCGAAAATACCAAATAGCAGGGCTACAGACAGTGCTGCACGGTGGGCAAACTGTGGACGCGGGAAGTGTTCGGTCAAGAAGGTCACCGCCACTAAGGCAATCGCCACAGGGTAAACCGCCATTAACACTGGAATACTGATAGCAATTAACTGAGACAGGCCCACGTTTGCGATCAAGGCGCAGATGGCGCTCAGCAAAACCACTAAGAAACGGTAAGACAGCTTTGGCATCAGCTCATTGAAAAACTCAGAGCAGGCACTCACTAAACCGACCGCCGTGGTTAAGCAGGCTAAGGTCACAACGGTAGACAGTAATACCGTGCCTAAACTGCCAAACTCACGAGTCACATAGTTAGTTAAAATCTCGCCACCGTTTTTAGCACCTACGGCAATATCACCCGCCGTCGCACCTAAAAAGAACAAAGAAACATAAACAAAGGCCAGACCTGCCGCCGCAATAAAGGCTGCGCGGATCAAGTATTTAGTCTGCGCGCTAGGTTGGTCGATCCCCTTTTTACGCAGCAGATCGATAATCAACATACCAAACATCAAAGATGCTAGGGTATCCATGGTGTTGTAGCCTTCGAGGATACCTTTGGTTAGCGGATGGTTTTGGTAGTCACCCACGGCCACGCCAACTTCTGCAGCGGGCAAAAACACCACAGACAGGGCTAAACCCACCAGCAATAACAACAGGATAGGCGTTAGTACTTTACCGACGCTGTCGAGTAATTTACCGGGGAACAATGCCAGCAGCATAGTCACAGTAAAGAAGCACAGGGTATAGATAAGTTGCGACAAATTAAGCGACAAACTGCCGAGCATAATGGTCGCGCTAGTGTTGTCGATAAAGGGCTTAGCACCGATTTCATAGGCCACAAGGCCCGTACGTGGCGCCGCAAACGCAGGCCCAATAATGATATAAATCGCGATGGCCAATGCGGTTGCCGCAAACACTGGTAGCATTGCCATAACCTTACCTTGAGCCTTAGCAACAGCAATGAGCCCGACTAAAGGTAAACCTACGGCAGTGATGAGAAAACCTAACATGGCAAGGGGCATATTCTCCCCGGCCAACATGCCCGCAAAGGGTGGAAAAATTAAGTTACCCGCCCCCAAAAAAAACGCGAAGGTCATAAAACCTAAGCCTAATGTATCCCCGATACTCATCTGATTGTCTTGCACGGAAAGCCCCATCTTGTCTTATTGTTTTTAATAAACTTAAGTGATTATGTGTCGATTAGCCATAGCTAAAACAAAGCCCATCCGGAGTGCAAATCTATGTTTACACAATTCCGTGGTAAATATGTGCGATATCTGCTGAGTTTATAAACAAAAATGAACTAAAAATTGGCTTCACTGCCGATTTATTCACCTAAAAACCCGTTCACCTATCCGTTAATCATAAAATTGATTAAAAATGGGGGCGAAACTAATATCAGAATTTAAAAACCAATACAACAGACAAGATTGTTTTCACCTAAAAAAGCCCTGCAATGCTAATTAACTGCTAACAATGCGTTACCGGGGTAATAAATTAAACCGTTAATTAAGTGAACTTCGACTCAAAACAGCATAAAAAACACAAAAACTAGATCTAAATGGAAGAATGAACTTATTTGTATCAGGCACAAAAATCTTAGCGAATATGCGTTATGCCCTTTAAAATAACGCCAGCCCTTATGGGCAAGCTCTTTATTATTCACTTAATGATGTAATTCCCATGGCATTTACCTTTAAACAATTCCACATTGACGACCTTAATTGCGGCATGCCCGTCAGCACCGACGGCGTGATATTAGGCGCATGGGCTCCCCTATCGCAGGCTAAGCATATTCTCGATATTGGTGCGGGAAGTGGATTGTTAAGTTTAATGGCGGCGCAGCGTAGCCAAGGGCAAATCATCGCTGTCGAGTTAGAAGAAAACGCCGCAGCGGCCTGCAAATACAATATGACGCAAAGTCCGTGGGCGCAGCGCTGCCAGCTTATACATGGCGATATTCAGCACGTTTGTCAACAACCTGAGTATCAAGGGCATTTCGACCATATCATCTGCAACCCGCCCTACTTTGAGCATGGCCCCAAGGCAAACGAGCAACATAGGGCAATGGCGCGCCACACTGACACTTTAGGCTTTACGCCCTTACTCGAAGCGATAAATCAGTGCCTATCGCTTGAGGGTTACGCCAGCCTTATTTTGCCCATCCAAAGCCTGACGCGCTTTAAGGCTTGCCTAGATCAGACTGAATTTTATCTTGCGGAGGAAGTGAGGGTTAGCAGTGTGGAGAATAAGGCCGCCAATCGCGTGTTACTGCTGTTGGCTAAGACTGCGCAGACTAGAAGTCACGATGAACCTTGCCAGCACACAGAGCTCACTCTACGCCGAGAAGATGGCCGCTATACCGAGCAAATGATTGCCCTGACCAAAGATTTTTATCTAAAACTGTAATTCAAACGAGTGATAAGGCTCCCAGCAAGAGCCTTATCTTTTGTCGCTAATCTAATATCAGCTATCTATCCATTTATTTTTAATCTCTAGCACTTTATCTAAGTTATCGGTAAATAAGCGCACCAACTCAGGGTCGAAATGCACCCCGCTCTGCTCCTGGATATAGTCCATGGTCTTCTCAACTGACCAAGCCTCTTTATAGGGGCGTTTACTGGTCAGGGCGTCAAACACATCGGCGAGGGCAACTATGCGTCCTTCTAAGGGAATGGCTTCGCCTTTCAATCCATTAGGATAACCAGTGCCGTTCCATTTCTCGTGGTGAGTTAAAGACACGGATTTCGCTAACCGTAGCAGCTCAGAATCCGCCTCACCGATAATCTCGGCGCCGATATGGGGATGGGTTTTCATAATGGCAAACTCTTCATCGGTCAACTTTCCCGGTTTGAGCATAATGCTATCGGGAATACCAATCTTACCAATATCATGCATAGGTGCTGCATGTAATAAGTCATCCGCCTGTGCCTCACTAAGACCATAGGCCAACGCCAAGATTTGAGCATAGTGGCTCATGCGCATTACATGGGTGCCGGTTTCGTTGTCCTTATATTCGGCGGCGCGACCTAAACGTTGGATCACTTGCAAGCGAGTGCGGCGCAATTCATCGGCCTGCACTAAGGATAAATGGGTTTTCACCCGCGCCTTGACTACGGTGGCCGAAATCGGCTTCACAATATAATCCACCCCGCCCACGGCAAAGCCCGCCGCTTCATCGTGCTCATCATTCAAAGCGGTGACAAAAATCACAGGGATCGACTGAGTCTCTGGGATATTTTTCAGCAACTGACAGACTTCTAACCCCGTCATATTGGGCATCATAATATCCAGTAGGATCAGCGATGGCAGCTCAGTTTGCGCGAGGCGCAGGGCTTCTTCGCCACTTTTGGCAAAGATAAGATGGTAATCCTGATGTAAAACTTGCTTGAGCACCCGTAAGTTAACGGGCTCATCATCCACCAACAATAAGGTTTTCTTATGTTCAGATGTAGACTGCATTGCTACTCCTTATTCGCGGTGATAGAACGCCGTAACTCGGTCAATTCGTTATGGGCAATATCAAAATCAAAGTTGTCTAAGGCTTCGGTAATCATGGCCACATGAAGGCGCAGATGCTCATCAATACGAGCGGTAAGCGCCTCAAGATCAGACTCTTCAAAACTATGGTGCGCAATCGATGCTAGCAAGGCATCAATATGCGCTAATAATTCTGCGGGATCGCTTGTCCCCACATGGACGGCGGATACGCTGGCCGATGGCATTGTGGTGCCCTCGATATAATCCCCAATCTCGACGAGGGAGTCGCTTACCTTAGCAACAATGGCCTCCATGGCTTCACGCGAAGGTGACTGAGCTTGCGCCAACTGCTCTAACTGTCCAAAGTGCGCCATCCACTGCAATAGACCCAAATTCCCACTGACGCCTTTCAAACTATGGCTTAGGAGCTTAATGGTCACAGTATCTTGGTCACTTATCGCCTGTTGTAGCGCTTGATTTTTCTCTGGCCATTGGGCAATAAACTTCATCAACTCTTTGATAAATTGCGGTTTAGAACCCCACAATTTCACGCCCTTGGCTTCATCGACTAATTGCGTGCTAGCAGGCTGCGAAGAGACAAATTCGGCCTGAGGCGGATTAAGCTGCAACACTCTGGCAATTTCCCGCGTCAGCAGCGCAAAATCGATGGGCTTATTCGCAAAGCCATCCATACCGGCTTGCTCGGCGGCGCTCTTATCTTGCTCTAGCACGCTCGCGGTTAACGCAATAATTGGCATTCGGGGTAATTGAGATGCGACTTCTTGCTCGCGCCGCATCTTCGCCGCCGTCAGACCATCCATGACAGGCATTTGTAGATCCATCAGCGTGATATCGATGTCGGCTTTTTGCATCCGCAGCAGCGCCTGTTCACCATCGCGGGCGGTGATCACTTTATGCCCTTGGCGGGTTAACCATACGGACAGGAGATCGATATTCTGCTGAATATCATCGACCACTAACATCGTCAGTGGCGGTAATGACCAGTTATCGTCGTGCTGGCTCGATAGCGGCTCAAAGCTAGGTTGCAAGGGAATAGTAAAGCGGAATGTACTGCCTTGGCCGAGGGCACTTTTCGCCTCAATCTTACCGCCCATCAACTCAACCAACTGTTTACTGATAGTCGTGCCAAGCCCTGTGCCACCGTATTTTCGGCTCATGGACACATCGGCCTGGGCAAATGCCTCAAAGACCCGATTTAGCTGCTCGGGTGACATACCAATTCCGGTATCGACAATCTCGAAGCTAACCAGAGACTCATCCTGCGGGAAAACGTTGACCGTGACTTTGCCTTCGCAGGTAAATTTTACCGCATTACCAATTAAGTTGATCAGCACTTGGCGGATGCGCTCCGGCGAGCCAATAAAGTTCGCCGCCATCGTCGGCGCGATATTAACCTCGAGGGATAAGCGCTGTTTTTTCGCCTGCAACCACAGGGTTGAAATCACAGTATCGATTTCATCGGTTAAACAAAACACGCGGTTTTCTAACTCGAGTTTGCCCTTGTCGAGCTTGGCGCTGTCGAGCACATCGTTGAGTAGATGCAACAAGGATTTGGCGGAGCGATTGATGGTGGAGAGCTGTTTTTGCTGATCAACATCTAATACTGACTCCAACAGAATATCGCTAAAGCCGATGATGGCATTCATTGGCGTGCGGATCTCATGGCTCATGTTGGCTAAGAAGGCCGCGCGGGCCGCAGCCGCCTGCTCGGCATTATTCTTCGCCGTCACTAGGTCCTGCTCCATCTCCTTACGCTCGGTGATATCCATCAGGAAGCCGTCAATCCACACCTCTTTGCTGGTTTCATCGAGAATATAATTGCCGTGCTCGAACAACCAACGCACCCCGCCATCTGCGCGGATAATGCGATATTCCATCGAAAAGGTCGGCGGCTGCGCTTGGGCGTAAATGGTTTCAATATCGTCCGGATGATAGAGATCCGAGAAGAAACGTTTCGGATGGGGAAGCTCGAAATCCTCAGCGGGATAGCCAGTGATGTTTTGCACCGCGTCGCTGATAAACACCATGGGCCAGCCCTCAGTGCTTTTACAGCGATAGGCAATGCCTGGAATATTAGTGATCAGCGAGCGAAACTTGGCCTCATTGTTTTTAAGCTCTTGTTCCATCTCATTACGTTGGCTGAGATCGGAAATAAAGCCGACAAAGTAATGGGCTTTGCCCTGCATCATATGCCCAATACCGAGGCGGACGGGCACTAAATGGCCATTTTTATGCTGCGCCAGCACCTCTCGTCCCGTACCAATAATCTGTGCATCACGGGTTTTAACATATTGAGCGATATAACTATCATGCTGGGGGCGAATGGAGGCAGGCACAATTTTTTTGACATTGCTACCAAGTAACTCTGTCGAGGGCCACCCCAAGATACGCGTCACTGCTTGGTTTACGCTAACGATAATACCTTGACCATCGATGGTGATAATGCCATCCACTGCGGTATCCATCATAGCCAGCATTCGATCTTCGTTTGATTTAGCGAGTAAAGACAGATCTTTATATTTAAAGATCACATTCACAATCAGCACTAAGCAGATAATGACGACGGTAATAATCGATACCCCGAGCGCAAGATAAAACGAAATTTCAGACGTTTGTTCGCTAAGCTCTAGTCCAGCGGGTTTAACGAATCGCGCCGCCGCCATGCCAGTGTAATGCATGCCCGAAATCGCCAGTCCCATCACGATACTGGCGATAAAATTACAGCTAATGCTATTCATGTTGGAGGAAATAAGCTGATTCAGCCCAGTGCGCACCCACAGCGCAATAATGGCGAGTAGCACGGCGACTACGATAGACAGCGCAAAAATCCATGGGTCATAACGCAGTAATGGTGCCATCTCCATGGCCGCCATCCCCACATAGTGCATAGTGCCAATCCCAGCGCCCACTAAGATGCCGCTAATCAGCACTTGGGAAAGTTGAAAACTCGGCTTAGAGAGCAAATTCAGCGCCACCCATGAGGCACCAATACTAGGCAAAAGGGATAGTACCGTGAGCCCAAAGTTATAGGTCACGGGCGAACATAAATCGAAGGCCAACATACCGATAAAATGCATCGACCAGACACCGCCGCCAAGGACTAAACTCCCTGTCAATAACATGATCTGCTGGCGTGCTCTCGATTGGCTCTGCGCCGCTTGAGTCGTCACCTGAAAGGCCATAAAGGCTGCAAAAATCGCAATCAGAATAGAGATAGTGACTAACAGGGGATTGTAGTAGACATTCAGCAATAGGCTGTCGTGGGAAAAAATAAAAAACTGCGATAACCAATCAAAAGCCATATGTTCCAAGCCCATGTTTTAGAAACGTAAAACCTAATCGTAACCAACATTTTGTACGCTAATCCAAGCAGGGCTAACACTTGGGTACTATGGGATGACGCTCATCAACCATCAGCACAATTTATTGTTAAGACTCCAGCTAACATCCCATCAATCCTTCGAACTCTCTCAACAAAAGCCAATATTTTTACAATATTCTCTTTATCTTATACATCTTTTGCAAAATGTCTGCCTTCAAATGCAATCGAGTACGGTAAAATCCACTCCCAACGGCAACTGTTAACGGCCTTGAAGTAGACAGACCCGTACTGCATCGGCCAAACCGCGTAAAAGTAAAGCCACTTCCGATTAAATTATTTAAGTTAACGGTTATAACCTTTATAATGCTTGGCTATTATTCGTCGAGACGCCGCGCATGCAATTTGAAGATTTTCAGCTTGACCCTAGCTTATTAGAGTCACTTAAAGCCATGGGGCACCTGTCGCCCACCACCATCCAGCAAGAAACCCTGCCTCATGCCCTCGAGCAGCGGGATATTTTGGCGCGCGCCCCGACGGGTACAGGTAAAACCGCCAGCTTCTTATTGCCAGCACTGCAACACTTAATCGACTTTCCCCGTCGCTATTCTGGCCATGCACGAATTTTGATCCTGACGCCAACCCGCGAGTTAGCCAGCCAAATTCACCGTTATGCCTGCCACTTAGCCACAGGCCAAGGGCTGAATATCGCCATTATCACCGGCGGTGTGCCCTATGGTCCGCAGGAAGAAGCCCTAAAAGACAATATCGATATTCTGGTGGCGACCCCAGGCCGTCTGATGGAATATTTAGATAAAGGCAAATTCAGTGCGGAATCGGTCGACATACTGATCATCGACGAAGCCGACCGCATGCTCGATATGGGCTTCTCCGCCGTAGTTAAAGCTATTGCCCTCGAAGCCCAAGGTCGTAAGCAAAATATGCTGTTTTCGGCTACCCTCGAAGGCAGTGGCGTTATCCGTTTTGCCCGTGAAGTACTTAACGATCCAATCGAAATCGATGTCGACGCGCCGCGTAAAGAGAAAGCCAAGATCCACCAATGGATCCACCTTGCCGACGATAAAGAACATAAGATTGCTCTGCTGTGCTATCTGCTCAAGCAAGAAGATGTTAAACGCGCCATCGTATTCGTGAAGACTCGCGATGTGGTTTCTAGCCTCGAAGGCCAACTGCTTAAAGCCGGTATTCCCTGCGCCTTTATGCGTGGCGATATGGAACAGAAGAAACGCTTCCAAGCCTTAAGCCGCTTTACCAAAGGTGAAGTGAATGTGTTACTCGCGACCGATGTGGCTGCCCGTGGTATCGATATCGACGATATCAGCCATGTGATTAACTTCGACATGCCACGTTCTGCCGATAGTTACATCCACCGTATTGGTCGTACTGGCCGTGCGGGTGCAAAAGGAACGGCAATTTCATTGGCCGAAGCCCACGATATGCGGATTGTCGGTAAGATTGAGCGTTATATAGAGCAGCCACTTAAACGCCGTATCATTGAGGAACTGCGTCCAAAACATAAAGAGGCGCGCGTGCCGACCAAGAAAAAGGCCAAAGTAAAAGCCAAGGAAGCCGCGAAGCGAACCAGCAAAAAAGAAGCAGCTAAAAAGGCCAGTAAAATTGCACGTAAGAAGCAATAATACAGGTACGAGAAAAGCCGCATAATGCGGCTTTTTTTATGGGCTGATGGCACAACGCTCTTGTGACTACGATGGAACTCACAACCGCCAAACCTCTCTAATCACAACAAATTAAGGTGGTAACTCGGGAAGTCACCAAACTCGATAAGCCCTACGCCATTCGATATCACCTTTAGACACATTTTATTTACAAAAATAAATTTATTGCGCTGCCTGACTCTGATATTTTAGGCGCATTAAGCGATTTAGCACGGATGTAACAATCATATGATGAAAACTTTACTCAGGAGATTATCTCCTCTGTTTATACTGCTGTTATTTGTTGTTGGCGCGATAGCACTGATGTCAACCAAGGAAGCCCCCGAACAAAAGCCAGAAGAAATGCCCGTGCCTATCGTGGATGTGACTCAGGTTGAGCAGCAAACGGTATCGCTTAATCTTCCTTCCTACGGCGTGGTTACCCCTAAATATAAGACGCAACTGGTCACCGAAGTCCAAGGGCGGATGCTGAGCATTTCCCCGCAATTTGTGGCCGGTGGCATAGTGAAGAAAGGCGACCAATTAGCCCAAATCGAACCTTCGGATTACGAAGCCGATTTAATGCAAGCCGAAGCGACATTGGCTCAAGCAACCGCAGCACTCAATGAGGAAATCGCCCGCGGCGAAGTTGCCAAAATTGAGTTTAAGGGTTACGACAAAGGATTGCCGCCTGAACTCGGTTTGCGCATCCCTCAATTGAAAAAAGAACAAGCTAACGTTAAATATGCGCAGGCGGCTTTAGCTCGCGCCCAGCGTAACTTAGAACGTACCGTTATTCGTGCGCCCTTTGATGGCATTATCAAGGCGAGAAATGTCGATTTAGGTCAGTACGTTACATTAGGTACTAACCTAGGCGAGCTTTACGACACTAGCATTGCCGAAATTCGTCTGCCTATCTCTAACGATGATTTAGCCTATTTAGAATCCGTCGATCACCCCGATACCCAAGTCACCTTAAGCGCCTCTTTGGCGGGTAAGGAAAACACTTGGATGGGTAATATTATTCGTAGCGAAGGCGTGATTGATGCCGATAACCGCATGGTTTACCTCGTGGCCGAGATTAAAGACCCTTACCTGCGTGAGCACAAAACCCAAGGCAGTTTACCGCTGAAATACGGCAGCTTTGTCAACGCCGTAATTAAGGGGCGCACCGTCGATGGCATAGTCAAGTTGCCTCGTCACGTGGTGCGTAATGAGCATGTTGCCTTGGTTAACGAGCAAAATATTGTCGAGATGCGCCATGTGAATGTGGTGCGTAGCGATCTTGAAAATGTGTTTATCAAGGACAGTTTAAAAACCGGTGAGCGCGTTGCCATCACTCACTTTAGCAATATGGCGAATGGCCAGTTAGTCAAAATCATAGGTGAAGATGCCAAGCCAGTGCAGACCCCCACGCCTAAGGAAGATGCTCCTGAGTCGAGTCTTGCGGCCGCTGGAGTAAACTAATGGATACACAAAAAGGGATCTTAGCCTGGTTTGCCCGCAATAGCGTGGCAGCCAACCTGTTGATGTGGGCGCTGCTGATTGGCGGTCTATTTAGCACGGTGTTGATTAATAAAGAGGTCTTCCCCTCTTTTAACCTTAACTTATTGAGCATTACCGTTGCTTATCCCGGTGCTGCGCCGCAGGAAATCGAAGAAGGCATCAACATTAAGATTGAAGAAGCCATCCAAGATATCAACGGCATTAAAAAAGTCACCTCGGTTGCCAGTGAAGGCGTCGGCGCCATCACGGTCGAAGTCGAAGATGACTACGACGTGCAAACCGTACTCGACGAAGCCAAGTTGCGATTGGACGCCATCTCCACCTTTCCGGTAAACATCGAAAAACCGCAAATCTTTAAAATCGAACCCGAAAACAACGTGATTTGGGTGTCGGTCTACGGTGATATGTCGCTGCACGATATGAAGGAACTGGCCAAATCGGTACGTGATGATTTGACCCAACTCCCTTCTGTGACCCGTGCGAAGGTCACAGGGGTGCGCGACTATGAAATCGGTATCGAAGTCTCGGAAGATAAGCTGCGGGAATACGGCTTGACCTTCTCGCAAGTCGCCTTGGCGGTGCAAAACTCTTCTATCGACTTGCCGGGCGGCTCGATCCGCGCCGAAGATGGCGATATTCTGCTGCGCACTAAAGGCCAAGCCTATACTGGCGATGATTTTGCCAATATCGTCGTCACCACGCGCACCGATGGTAGCCGAGTGATGTTGCCTCAGGTGGCAACCATTAAGGATGATTTTGAAGAACGTTTAGAGTACACCCGCTTCAACGGCAAGCCTGCGGCGATTATTGAAGTGACCAGCGTTAACGATCAAAACGCCCTCGATATTGCTCAACAGGTTAAAGACTACGTCGAGAAACGCCGTGCCACCCTGCCAGCCAATGCACAATTAGACACTTGGGGAGACTTAACCCACTACCTCAAGGGCCGCTTAAACATGATGATGTCGAACATGTTTTACGGCGCTCTGTTAGTGTTTGTAATTTTAGCCCTGTTCCTCGACCTCAAACTCGCCTTCTGGGTAATGATGGGGTTACCCGTTTGTTTCCTCGGCACTATGCTGATCATGCCGCTGGAACCTTTCTCCATGACCATTAACATGCTGACATTGTTCGCCTTTATTCTCGTCTTGGGGATAGTCGTCGACGATGCAATTGTGATAGGTGAAAGTGCCTACAGCGAGGTTGAACGGCACGGACACTCGATTGATAACGTGATCCGCGGTGCGCAAAAGGTGGCTATGCCAGCCACCTTCGGGGTGTTAACCACTATCGCCGCCTTTATCCCTATGTTGATGGTCTCTGGCCCAATGGGGATTATTTGGAAATCCATCGGCATGGTGGTCATCATGTGTCTGGCATTTTCACTGGTGGAATCTAAATTTATCCTGCCAGCGCACTTAGCCCATATGAAGTTTAGAAAGCCAGGGGAACCCACGGGTTTCTTTGGTCGCTTCAAGGACAGATTTAATAATCGCGTTCAACACTTTATTCACCATAGTTACCGCAACTTCCTCGAGCGCTGTATCCAACATCGCTACAACGTAGTCGCGGCCTTTATCGGTGTGCTGATTTTATCCATAGCCTTAGTCGCCAGCGGCAAAGTGCGTTGGGTGTTCTTCCCCGATATTCCATCGGACTTTATCCAAGTACAGCTAGAGATGGATGAAGGCAGCTCAGAGCAAAACACCCTCAAGGTGGTACAGGATATTGAAGAAGCCCTGTACAAGATGAACGCCAAAATGGAGAAGGACAACGGCAGCGAAGTAGTGAAGCACAGCTTTATCAACATGAGCTCGCGCACCTCCGCCTTTATCTTTGCCGAACTGACCAAGGGTGAAGACCGGGATGTGGATGGTGAGACGATTGCCGCCGCGTGGCGCGAACAATTGCCAGAATTACTGTCGGTGAAGAAGCTCGATTTCAACGCCAGCGGTAACGGCGGAGGCGGTGGTGACATCTCCTTTAGATTGACTTCGAGCGATCTCGAAGAGTTATCCGCAGCCGCCCGTGAGCTTAAGCAAAAGCTCGCCACCTACGAAGGTGTGTACGACATTGCCGATAACTTCTCCTCGGGTAGCCATGAGATCCGCTTAAAGATCCGCCCCGAGGCCGAAGCGCTGGGCTTAACCTTGTCTGATTTAGCACGCCAAGTCCGTTATGGCTTCTATGGTTATGAAGCACAACGCATTTTGCGTAATAAAGAAGAAATCAAAGTCATGGTGCGCTACCCCTTAGAGCAGCGCCGTACCGTTGGCTACCTCGAGAATATGTTAATCCGCACGCCGCAGGGCAAGTCGGTGCCATTCTCAACTGTGGCTGAGGTCGAAAAAGGCGAATCCTACGCCTCAATCACCCGTGTCGATGGCAAGCGGGCAATTACCATTATTGCCAATGCCAACAAACACAAGGTGGAGCCTTCCAAGGTTGTGAATGAAATCCAACAGGATTTCCTGCCGCAGTTACAGGCCAAGTATCCGAAGATCCAAACCACCCTCGATGGCGGCAGTTTGGATGAGCAGAATGCCATGGTCGGTCTAATGCAGGGCTTCTTCTTTGCGCTGTTTACCATTTATGCCTTAATGGCGGTACCGCTCAAGTCATACAGCCAGCCGCTGATCATTATGTCGGTCATCCCCTTCGGGATTATCGGCGCCCTGTTTGGACATTTGATCCAAGGCCTTGCCATGAGCGTCTTGAGTCTGTGTGGTATCGTCGCGCTCGCTGGGGTGGTGGTAAACGACTCCTTGATCTTAGTGGACTTTGTTAACCGGGCGCGGGAGCAAGGGCAATCGGTCAGACAAGCGGCGGTGGATTCAGGCTGCTATCGTTTCAGGGCGATTATCTTGACTTCATTGACCACCTTCGTCGGTCTTGTGCCTATTATTCTTGAGCGCAGTTTACAGGCGCAGATTGTGATCCCTATGGCGACCTCCCTCGCCTTCGGGATCCTGTTCTCGACTGTGGTGACCTTAATTTTGGTGCCTTTGCTGTACATCATTCTCGATGATGTTAAACGTACTTCTAGCCGCTTTTATCATTGGTGGTGGCGCCCCAAAACATCGCAGGAAAGGCATTTACCTGCCAATGAGAGTCACAAGGTATCCTTAGATGCCTTTAATGCTCCTGACTATAAACAGGATTAGTGGTCGTACAGTCATCATCCTAACCCCATAAAAAAGAGAGCCTAGGCTCTCTTTTTTATCTCTAGCCTGCCCTGACGAGTAAAGCGCGTTGTGCGATCTAGGTGGCAGTTATCAAGGATCGCATTCGTTACACTCAACCTAAGTGACCGCCAAGATGCCAATAAAGTCGATAGTATGAAAACAGATCGGATGCCACACTCACATTCTGCTTCAATCCACCCTGCACCACTCAAAGCCACTGAAACCTTAGCCAATGGCAACACAACGGCGGAAGTGTGCACCAATGAAACCTGCGCCAACGAAACCTTAGTCTATGATATTCGCAGGAGTCGTTATCTGAATATCACCGGCCGCTGCACCCTACGCTGCGCCTTCTGCCCGAAACATAATGGCAGTAAACAAATTCACGAGTATCAATTGGCATTGACCCACCAGCCTAAGCCAGAGGAAATCATCCCGCTGTTAGGCAAGGTGGAAGACTTTGAGGAATATGTGTTCTGCGGTTACGGCGAACCGACGATGAATCTGCCGACCCTGCTGGCCGTTGCCAAGGAAATCAAACGCCTTGGCGGCCGTGTGCGGGTCAATACCGATGGGTTAGGCAACCTAGTTCACAGGCGCAACATTCTGCCCGAGTTAGCGGAGTGCGTGGATGGATTATCCATTTCCCTCAACGCCGACAATGAGGCCGCCTATAACCAACATTGCCGCCCAAAACTGGCGGGCTCCTACGCTGCAGTGAATGCCTTTATCGCCCTCGCCCCCCACTATATTGAGCGCGTTCAAGTCTCGGCGATTGAGGGATTAGAAGGGGTCGACATCGATCTTTGCCGCGAACAAGTACTCGCCTCGGGCTGCGAGTTTAAGCACAGAGTGCTGGGCGCGCTCGGTTAATAGATCCGCAGAATAGCCGTTGGGTTGATGCATTGCTCGGCATAACAGAGTCGCCGAGCAACTTGCCACTGTCGTAACATTTCATTCGTGTTAACATAGCCTAATTAACAGTTAATCAACCCCAAATCGGCCCATGCTGAAAAAGAACCCTAACCTACACCCACTCGCGCCATTACTTTCATTGACCCAAGGGCTGCATTGGTCTCACCAACGCCTCTTGGCTGTCGCGAGCCAGTTATCGATGCTGGTGATAGGTATGATTATTTTAACTAACTTAATCATTACCTTAGGTGAACGTAGGTTACAAGAAGAATGGGCAACCCAAAGATATAGCGAACTACAAACGATAGGCACGCTGATCACAGATAAGGTCGCCTTCCAGCAATTTCGCACTCAGCTATTTGCCAAAGACGAATTACTCAAGCAGTACCTCAAAAATCCAACGGCCTCGTCTCAACAAAAATTACAGGCAAGTTGGCAGGAGCTAGTACAGCATATTCCCGAACTCCTCGGGATTGCCCTGTTCGATCCCCAAGGTAATTATAAGTTTGCGACACCTTCAAACTTCAGTCAGGACGCGCTACCTGCCGCCCTGTTAGGCTCAAGCCGCAACTTAGGTGGCAAAGAAGTCTTTACCTCGCCCTTAGAGTTTGTGCCCCTTAATGGCATGCTCGAACCCTATATGTATCAAATGACTTGGCTTGAGAAACCCGATCAAAGCTCCATGGGTTATTTGATTACCTATAACTCGATTGTGCAGATGCTAGAAGCGATAAAGCCTGCATTTTCAAGCAATAAATCACCGATGCTAGTGTTAGATACCCAAGGGTTACTCTATGCTGGAGTGAGTGAACTCGCGCCCTTAACCCATATTCCCGATACCTTAGGCGCCAGTTTGCGCCAGAGTTATCCGGCGCTGTGGCGGGAAATGTCGATGAGCAACTTTGGCCAATTCCATGGTGAAGATGCCACCTTCGTGTACCTCAAAGTCGAGTTAACTAACCAGCCTGAACTGCGCCGCGAGTACTTTTTACTCTCTTATATTCGTAACGATGATATCGCCTCTAAGTTTTCCCAGTGGCAAAACATCGTCATCGTCGCCGCGCTAATTCTGACCTTACTGGCCGCTTGGGTGATCTTACTCAGCCATATGTATCGCCTGCAGTATCGCTCGCGCCAATACAGTATCGATGTGGCTAATGCATTATTTAACAATGATATCGGCTTTATCCTCGCCAATGAGCAGGCACGGATTATCAGTGCTAACCCTAAGGCGGCCGAGGCGACTCAAGTGCCGCAGGATGAGCTCACTGACCGCAGCCTGCAGCGCGCCCTTAATCTCGATGACTTGACCCTAGCGCAAATGCTCGACCAGGTGCATCGACAAGGTGAATGGCAAGGCAAGCTGTCGCTAGACAATGATAAGGGCTCAAGACTAAGAGTGTGCGTACGCCAAGCGCCAAGATTGGGGCGCGGTTTACCGCATCTGCTAGTCTCCCTTGAAGATATTAGCGCCATGATCGATTGCCAGAATCAAGCCTTCTTAAGCGACTTACTCTGCGATACGACTGTGGCCACGGCGTTGACGGATGCCAATGGTAAGCTGATAAAAATCAATCCAGTATTCGATCAGTTGATGCAACTTAATGGCGATTTGAACCATGATTTAGCCTCACTGCTCGCCAACGATCTGGGTAACCAGTGGCAGCGGATCACCGCCCAAATCAGCATGCAGGGTCAATGGCAAGGGCAGATCCTCTGCTCGCCCAATCTGCGCCATTCCAATTGTTTACAGGCCACCTTGAAGGGCCATATGGCTTCTGACGGTGAGATTGACTACATCATCTGTACCTTAGAGCAAGCCGCCGATAGCCTAAGGGGCACCGAGCCGCGCAGCTTTGTTCCACATCGCAGCACCATTTTGCAGCATCTCTCCGATTTGGAACGCTATTTTGCTTCGCTATCGCCCCAAAGCCGCAATCACTCAAGCTTGCTGGTGATGGATATCAACCCTGAGGGCTTACTCAGTCATATGAGTGATATCGACCAACTCGAGACACGCCAGCAAGAAGTGGAAGTACAGCTCTTGCTCGAAATCCCAACCCATTACCAAATCCTTCACTGGCAACTCGGTAAACTGTTGTTATTACTGCCTGATACCGATGCCACGGCGGCACATCACTTCGCCCTCAATACCATAGAAAAGCTCAACAGCAATGGCTTAGGTGAAGGGATTAGCATTGGGATTGCCAGCTATCAGGAAGGACAAAGCCTAGAGCAATACCTCAGCAATGCCGAGGTGGCGCTCAAACGGGCAAAGCAGAATAACGATCAGAATATCGGCCAGGCCTTTACTCGTCAGCCTTAGCGGGCGGATTAAAGGAATCGGGTAACTGACTTTGGGTGATCTCGATAATGGCCGAGCGATTCATAGTGATTTTGTAGCGCGCGTATTGCGGTTCTTCGCGGCCATCACGCAGCACTAAAATCAGATTCACTTGGTAGCGACGCTCGACCGACTCGTGGCTGATCTTGCCCTCAATTTCCTTATAAATCTTTGCCTTGCCCCGCTCTAAGTAGCGGGCAAAGGGCACAAAACTAAAGTTTACTTGCTCTTGTATCGTCGAATATCCCGCCTGAAACTCGCCATGGTTTACCCGAGTGGCAATCTTGTAATGCAGGACTTCGGCATCGACCTTATTCTGGCTATGCCGTTGTTTTAGAATTTCGTTAACCTTTTCTGGCAAATCCTGTTGCCGCATAAATTCGAGCCAAACTAATTGTTTAGCGATTACCGACTGACTGGTGGTATCCCTTAAGATACGGCTCCAACGCGGCCGACCACGCTGAATAAAGCGCCAGAGGGCATTACGCACATCGTCCTTAAAGATTTCACGAAATCCGTAAATGACCGCCAGCGTCAGCACCAACGCTATGGTAAAGCCACTAAAGACGCCCTGCGCCTCGATGATCAGCGCCGATACCACCAACATCACCAACGCGGTCGCAAGTCCAGTCGTAAACTTTTTAAGGCCGATGCCTAAGGGTTTTAGCTCTTCTTTGAGTACCACACCTTGCTGAATTAAGCGCCGCAATAACAGCATCTTATTCGAAATTCGGTTGGGATCTTGCTTGGTCTGCGCCGAGTTATAGTTGTTGGCATCGCGGTAAGCACATTCGTTGCGGCACAGGGTCAAGACTCGTTCTTGGATGTCGGCAAAATCACTGGTGCGCGTGGCGTGGGCGAGCACTTTTAGCAGTTGCTGCTCGCAGAACCAAGAGAGATAGTTATCGGCATTCTCGAAATAGGATTTCCATTTCGGATCGCCTGGCTCATTACGGCGAAACTTTTTCAGCAATTGCGTCACTTGCTCGCACAGCTCATCGAGCGCCAGATAGAAGTGCGCCACATCGGCGATGCGATTGAGTTCTTTGACATCGTTTTCAACCGCGACGGCAAACTGGTAGGCAAACAGGTTTAAGTACAGCCGGAATTCTTCCACCGTGCGACGGTTCATACTGGCGAAACGCCCTTGCACCAGTGGCAAATGCAGCCCTTCGGAGTAGTAGGAGCGTCGTCCAACAATCGCGCTGTGGTAATACTCTTCTTCGTTTAAAGTGTGCGCGCCTATGCCCATTTCCTTTGGTAAAAAGAAATAGAGATCGAGCTGACGATTATCGCCCTTTTCCATCTGATGGCTGAACTTAATCGACAGGGATTCTTCTTGTTTGACACGTATCTTAAACACAACAACCTTATGATTGAGATGGAAGAGTCGGCATTAACACCATGGAAAATATAATCTAAACCGAAAGCGCGGCAAATTCACTGATTAAATTCGGCTATTGACGATTCTGCAGCCACAAACGGTATTACTCGGCTGAAACAAGACAACCGCGTAGTCTTGGTTGGCATCGCTGTCTAACACTTCAATACTGAGATTGTGTCGACCGGACTCACTGAAGTGCAAACTGCTGATGTAAGAAAGGTACTTCATGTGTTCGGGCCAATACTTTTTATCGACGTCTTCGGACTCAGTCTTGGTTTTGACCGACACATTGTAGGTCATGCGATTTAGCTCCATGCTCTTGACCTCGCCCTGCATCAAAATCGCCCCCGCGCTTGAGCCGTCGAGGTTAAAGTAGCGGTAATTGATCTGTGCATTGCCCGCCGAGATCAACACATCGACCAAGAGGTAAAATTTCCCCTCATCTACTTGTTGGCTATGGCGGTCAAACAGCTCGGAGCTGCAATTTAAGATCACCGCCTTATTGGAAACGGATTGCAGGTAAATTACCCCGCAGGCGACGATTAGCGCCGAGAGTATGGTGAGATTTATCGTCCACTTGAGCCACTTAGCCACAGATCCCGACCTCCAGCAGCCAGTTTGCATCAATAAATTCCTTCGGCCGTCTAAAGTCGCTGATCTTCAAGTTGCGGATCACCGATTGCCCGAGTTTATAACCTCGCATAGTAATGTTGAGCACCTGCTTATCGTGGGAGAGCGAGGAGTACACTTCGGACCAATCACTGTGGCCGCAGCGACTCAGCCCTTGGCCCAAGCGGTCGCCTAACTCAAACAACAGGGTGTTATTGGTTTTCGAATTGGCATACAAATGCAGCCGAATATGTTGCCCCGAGGCTAAGGGCAAATCGGTAGAGAGCAAAGGTTGAGTCGGTACGCTGTGGTCGATTCGGCTAAGATAAAAGCCTGAAATCGCGAGCATAAATCCAAAGACAAGCAACACACTCCACCAAGGTAAGGATTGCAGCCTAGGGTAGCGCAAACTTTTAAACCTTTGTCCTTGGGTGCTGTGCAGCAGATAGCCCTGACCTTTGACGGTTTCAATCAGCCCCTCATATTGGGGCCCGAGGAAGGAGCGGATCATAAAGACCGCCCGCGCTAACGAAGTGTCTGTAAGAGGAGGATGCGCCCCATCGCCAGTCTTCAGCTCATGCTTGGAGACCAGTTTGCCTTGATGTTCAACCAACAGGCTCAACACTTGCAACTCGGCACGGGGAAGGTGCCAAGATTCATCACGAGCCTGTTCGACAAGTAAGCCACGCTCACGGTCAAACCAACAGCCCCCCACCTGCATAACTCAAACTCCAACCTGTAAAATCATCGAATTAAGTCTATGCAAGCCTGCTAATGATTACTGTGATCCCGTTAACCCAAGGCGGCAAATAGTTAAATTTCGTGAACCAGCCCGCAAGCGGATCGCCATAAAACAAAAATCTGCGTTAGCTCACAGCGATAAATGCCATTTGCAGCGGCTTAGCTTGGTGATAAATCCGCATAAATTTACATAAATGCCACAAATAATGTGCGTTGATGCACATTGAAATCGAACATATCCACAAAACCACTTAGCAAACATCGGCTAAAACGATTGTTCTTCTCCCACCGCCAGCGATTTGGGGAGACCAAATATCCCCGGCCGCAAATCACACTATTTATTGCTGCAGTTTCTAGAATGATGCCATCAACCAATGGTTACTGATTGATAAATAAAAGCAATTAATAAAAGAGGATATTCATGATGAGCATTAATCGACGCCAAGCATTAACTCGCATTATCGGTATCAGCACGGCGGCTGCGGGCGCAACTTTAATGGGGACGTCAGCATTTGCGGCGACCAATGCCGACGGTCAATATCAATTAGCCCTCGGGGAAAAACTCAAATATGTACCACTCGATGCCATGGCGACCGCAAAACTCGCCTACGAGACGGGTGGCGGCTGTATGCACCAAGTGTTTCATTCGGTTATCACTATGCTAGCGCAATCTAATAGTGCCGATGCCGACAAATTTAAAACCATCCCCACCGCTCTGGCGGGTTATGGATTTGCCGGGGTCACAGGCCAAGGCACACTTTGCGGCAACCTCAACGCCATCGGCATGTTAGTCAATATCTTAGATGATATTAACGGCCAGAATAGCGCAGTGATTGCCAATGCCTTCCGCTATTATGAAAACACCACCTTGCCACTATCAACCCCTGAGTTCGTTGCCGGTATCGGCTCGACAGCGGAAAAAACCGCCCTCGTAGGCAGCTCATCGAAGGCCATGAGCGTATTGTGCCACTCTTCCATCAGTAACTGGTCACGGGCTTCAGGCCTGCCATTCGCCAAGAAAGGTGAGCGCTGCTACCGCCTATCAGCCTCTATGGCCTATTACTTGGTGGAACTGCTAAACCGTGCCTATCAGGGCGAGAATATTGGCGCCCTGCCCGGCAGCAAACCCTCACTCGAAGCGCAGGATTGCCAAGTCTGCCACGGCAGCACTAGCACCTTAGGTTCGGCGGCAAGTGTTAAAACCGATATGGAATGCACCACGTGCCACACTGGCCACTTCAATTAAGGAGGCAGTGATGAAATACCCATTACTCGCATTAACCCTAGGTACACTCGCCCTTGTTGGCTGTGGTAGTGACGATGATAAATCCGAAGAAGTAACTCCTCCGCCGCCACCGCCGCCAGTAGAAACCACGGTGAGTATCGATGAGGCCAGCCAGATTAATCTGGCGGTAGAACAGTTTGACCCCAATACTGGCAGCTTAGTCTTCTCATTAACCGATGCTAACCAGGCGGCCATTACCGCCGCCAAGAGCTATGACATTTATTACTTTGGTTTCCCTAATAAGGATAAAGCCTCGGCCAATCCTAAGGCATGGAAGCGCTGGCATGTCACCCAAAGCTATCGCTGTCAGAGCCAAGGGGAATGTACGGGGCAGCTGACCGAAGTAAAGAATGGCCAATATCAGTTTGAAATCGCGGGTCTCGATTGGCAACAACAGGACCCAAGCGGCGCTGTGTCCCAAATCAAGGTCGCCATTCAGATTTATGGTGCTAAAGCCAATAATGAACTGACATTAGTCCAAGTCACACCGCAGTAATCCCATCATCGCGCCCAAAAAAAGGCATCCAATTGGATGCCTTTTCTACTTCTTAATAACGCTATTTGCTCTGGCAAGCCCATAAATGGCCGCTGGGATAAAACTTGATCAGTACGTAATTGTTTAAGGTATCCATATCCACAATCTGCATATCAAAACTCATTCCGCCCTGCTCAAACAAGGCCTTACGGGATTTTTGCACTTCCGCACGCATTAAGTCGGGCACCTCGGTTTGCAACAAATCCATTTTTAAATTGGCCTGATCTAAGTTGAGCTTATAGGTCATAGTGCCAGGCGCTAAGGCGCTGACTTTTCCTTCGTAAATTAAGGCGGCAATATCCTGGCCATTCTGCCCGTAGCGGTAACTTAACTTGGCATGATTAGCCGCAATCTTCACATCCAGCGCCAAACTTTGACTAAACGTGGGCAAAGACTCCGCCTTAAAAGGCGCCTCATACAACTTGGCGCGGCAACTCAAATTTAACTGTTTGCTGTTAAACGTCATCGCATAGGCCCCCAAACCTATGCCCACTAACACCAGCACTATGGCAATCACATGCCAGAGGCGTAGTCGGCGGTTGTGGTTTTTTATTTCTGTCAGTTTAAGCACAGATCCCCACCATTTTTAGCCATAGCTCATCAATCACATCGACATTGAAGTTTTCCGACATCATTTTGATGGTTTCAAACTCGAGTCCATTCGCATCGTTATTTTTCAGTACCAGACTAACAAACCTTTGATCCGTCGAAATAGTCGCCGCAATGGATTGCCACGGAAACACAGCACAGGCAGAGACTTGCTCTAAAAAGTGATCGACTAAGGGCCGCATCGAATGGTCCGACGGCTGACCGGTATAGAATTGAATTTCCGAATAATGCCCGTCGTGCGTCAGCAACTGCTTCGCATAATTCGGCGCGATACTTGTAGGGTGAGTGATATGCGATCCCACCCACAGCAGCGCAGCTAAGGTCAGGAGCGTGAGCACCATAAACTGTGGCATACTCAGCTTGAACAGGGGCGAGTTCAGCGCGGTACGTGAATGTTTTCGGGGCGTGGCGTAGAGGATATAGCCTTGATTGGCGATACTCACCAACAAATGAGCGGCGTCGTCACCGAGAAATAACCGTAAGCGGCGAATAGTACTATTGAGCAATTCATCGGCACGCATAGACAACTTGAGGTGCGGCGAAATCACTTGCAACAACTCCATGCGTGAGACCACTTTGCCACGCTGCGCACTCAAGAGTGAAAGCGCTTGGAATTCGTCCGTACTCAATAACCAGCTACGTCCTGATGCTGCATCGACCAGCACTTGTTCCTGTGCATTAAACCAACAAGTGCCTATTTGCATCTCGGCCCCTTTCACTATTTGATGTGGGGCCGAGTATACAATTTGAACGAAAACAACGCAGTGATCTTATCGCCACCTAACAGGGTTAGATGAATAATCTGTGAATTGCATCAATAAAACATTTAATGCTAAAAACAATTAACGATACACTATGTTTCATTTGTTTTTAGAACATTGCAGCATTGAGCCACATATGTACCAAAATGCTAGCGATATAGCCTAGTGCGATCACAGGTGTCCAACGTAAATGGGCGCCAAAGGTGTAAATCCCCCTCGCCTGTCCCATCAAGGCGACCCCTGCCGCACTGCCGATGGACAACAAACTGCCCCCAACACCCGCAGTTAAGGTCACCAGTAACCATTGGCCAAGGGCCATCTCAGGGTTCATGGTCAATACGGCAAACATCACCGGAATGTTATCGACAACCGAAGACAACAGACCGATGGCTACGTTGGCAAAGGTCGCATCCCAATGGGAATACAAGGCCTCAGAAACGAGACTTAAATACCCCATAAAACCAAGACCACCGACGCATAACACTACCCCGTAGAAAAACAGCAATGTATCCCACTCAGCACGGGAGATCCGGCTAAACACATCGAAGGGCACCACGCTGCCAAGCTGTTGCAGACGTTGCTCATCGCGGCGTAATTCCGCCTTCGCCCGCTCACGGGCAACCGATTTGTCGAAGGTCTTACGCAGGTAGTAACCGAAGAACTGTAGAAAGCCTAGACCCGTCATCATCCCAAGGACTGGTGGCATGCCGAAGAAGGAATGCGCGCACACAGCCGTCGCAATGGTCAGCAGGAATAACGCCACGATACGTTTCGCGCCAGGTTTAGTGTACACCAGCTCTTTTTCAGGCTCGGGCACATAGCTTGGGATAAACACGCTCATGATGGCCGCGGGTAAAGCAAAGTTAACCAAGGCGGGAATAAACAGATGGAAGAAGTCCGCAAAGTGCACTAAGCCCTTTTGCCACACCATCAGGGTGGTGATATCGCCAAATGGACTAAATGCACCGCCCGCATTCGCCGCGACCACAATGTTAATACACGCCAGCGTAATAAATTTGCGCTGCCCTGCACCCACTTTCATCACCACGGCACACATCAATAACGCCGTGGTTAAGTTATCGGCCACTGGCGAGATAAAGAACGCCATAAAGCCTGTCAACCAGAAAACGGTTCGTAAGCTAAAACCACGTCCCACTAACCAACCGCGAATGGCATCGAATAAATTTCGTTCTTCCATGGCATTGATATAGGTCATCGCCACCAATAGGAAGAGTAATAACTCGGCATATTCCAATAAATTATGCTTAAAGGCTGCTTCAGAGACCTCTGACATACCATTTTGCACATACACAAAACCTATCATGCCCCAAATAATGCCAGCTGCGACCAATACGGGTTTGGATTTACGCAGGTGCAGCGCCTCTTCGGCCATCACCAAAATATAGGCAAGTACGAAGACACAAATGGCAAGATACCCCACTGCTGCAGCGGTTAAATCGAGCCGTTCTGTTCCTTCGGTCATTGCCCAAACTGCTGGTGAGAATCCGCTCAATATTGCAACACAGAATAGGCTAAATAATGCCATTCCACTGTTTCTAAACCACCGCTGTAATTTCATCTAAATTCATCTCTGCAAGGGAAATCAGTTCGCAAATTACCATAGCTCGGGTTCTGTAAATTTTGATAAAACGCAACTTTCTATGTATTTCCCGATAACCAAAGGCACTTACAACATTAATTTTTGTATAACTACAGGCGAAACTAATAAAGATTTAACTAACTTTGTTTCAAGTTAGTCTAAAAACAGCCAATAAAAAAGCACCTCTCGGTGCTTTTATGTTGATATCAATCACATTGATTAGAACGAATAGAGCAAGGTCATATTGGTTTCGGTATCGGTGCTCTTTTTATTGTCCAGCGGCTCGCTGTTATAACGCACGATAATGGCAAACTTCATTGCCAAGGCGCCAATAATATTCGCAGTGAGTGAGGTTTCCGAACGCGCATCTAATTTATCACCATAGTCGGCGACAAAACGCTGTTGGAATTTTGAGGTTTCTGTGATTTCAGTTTCGAAGTTAATCACACCGTGGGCAACCACACTGTCATTGGAATCTGTGCCCTCTAACAGAGCTTGCTCTGAATCGAGGCGTTGATAGATATAACCGGGACCGATTTCAACATCTAAGAAAGTCTTGCTGGTGTCATAGAGCCTATGACCATAACCCGTCGCGCCAGATACTGTGTAGTCATAACCGGTAAAAGGGTCAACTTCGTAGTTAGCGTTAGCAAATAGATAGCTGCGGTCAGTCATCTTATAGTTGCCTTGTGCCCCCGCTAAATAGCGCTTAGCCGTAACCTCGCCAGTATCCTCTTTATATAAACCTTCTAAAAGATATTGGTTTTCCCAATCACCTAATTCGTGTTTGAAGTTTAAGCGACCTTTGTAAGATGAGGTATCTGTGTTGCCTGTGGTTAAGGTTGCACCTAGCTCGGCTTCGCCCGCGAATGTTTTATCGCCTTTAACAAAATCGGCTCCCGCATTCGCCATAAATGGCGCCGTCATCAATAGTGCAGCGGTCAGTACTTTCTTCATGTTTATCCGTTCCTGTTCCGTTTAATCCCCTAAAAATCTGCGTAATACTAACATTTACGATTGAAAAATAAAAATTCATCGATTTTTTGCATAAAAAAGCCCGCTAATCAGCGGGCTTTGAAAAGTGATTTAAGGCTTACAGGTTGATCTTAGGGTCTAAAGCACCTGATTGATACGCTTTGTACATTGCTTGTAAAGACAAAGGCTTAATCTTAGAGGCTTGACCCGCACAACCAAAGGCCTCGTAGCGAACGGTACAGATGTCTGCCATCGCTTCCATAGAGGCTTTCAGGAACTTACGTGGGTCGAACTCGCTTGGGTGTTCGGCCAAGTATTTACGTACCGCACCAGTAGACGCTAAGCGCAGGTCGGTATCGATGTTCACTTTACGCACGCCGTGTTTGATACCTTCAACGATTTCTTCTAATGGCACGCCGTAAGTTTCAGGAATTTGACCACCGTATTGGTTGATGATCTTAAGCCATTCTTGCGGTACGGAAGATGAACCGTGCATTACTAAGTGAGTGTTAGGAATGCGGGCATGGATTTCTTTGATGCGGTCGATACGCAGTACATCACCCGTTGGTTTACGGCTGAACTTGTATGCGCCGTGGCTGGTACCAATTGCAATCGCTAGCGCGTCAACATGGGTATCAGCAACGAAGCGTGCCGCTTCTTCTGGGCTGGTCAGCAGTTGGTCGTGGCTTAATACGCCTTCAGCGCCCACACCGTCTTCTTCACCGGCAGTACCGGTTTCTAAGCTGCCTAAACAACCGATTTCGCCCTCGACAGACACACCACACGCGTGGGCGAATGCAACAGTTCTGCGAGTCACATCAACGTTGTACTCGTAAGAAGCAGGGGTTTTACCATCCGCCATTAATGAGCCGTCCATCATTACTGATGACATACCTAATTGGATAGAACGCTGACAGATATCAGGGTCAGTACCATGGTCTTGGTGAATACAGACTGGGATATCGGGATACTGCTCAAGAGCAGCCGTCATCAGATATTTTAAGAATTGTGGACGCGCATATTTACGCGCACCCGCAGAGGCTTGCACGATAACAGGGCTGTCGGTGGCTTCTGCGGCCTGCATGATGGCGCGCATTTGCTCAAGGTTGTTTACGTTGAACGCTGGCACGCCGTATCCATGTTCTGCCGCGTGATCGAGTAGTTGTCGTAGGGAAATTAACGCCATTTTTTTAACTCCAATAATAGGGTGACTTCACATTAACGCTGGGTCACCGAGGTCGCTATCGTTTGGATGGATTTTTATGCTCAATCGCTCTAGTGATGTGTCAATCCCTTTAGAGAAGGAGCGGTTTTTTTATAATTTTTTATCATTTTTTGTGCTGTCGCGGCGCAGTGCCGCGACAGCGCAATACCTAACTCAATGTTAGGCACCGCGTTTTTTCAACATAGCTACAGCGGGTAACTCTTTGCCTTCGAGGAACTCGAGGAAAGCACCACCACCAGTAGAGATGTAAGAGACTTTATCGGCGATACCGTATTTATCGACCGCCGCTAAGGTGTCACCACCGCCAGCGATAGAGAAGGCTTTAGAATCAGCGATTGCTTGCGCGATACGCTTAGTGCCTTCACCGAATTGGTCGAATTCGAACACACCCACTGGGCCGTTCCATACGATAGTACCAGCAGACTCAATGATTTTCGCTAACGCTTCGGCGCTGTCGGGGCCAATGTCGAAAATCATGTCGCTATCGCCAACATCACTCACTGCTTTTAAGGTCGCAGCAGCCGTTGGGCTAAACTCACCCGCCACAACCACATCGGTAGGTACGGGAATATCACCACCGCGACTTTGGGCGTTCGCCACTAAGCGCTTAGCTTCATCAATTAAATCCGCTTCGTATAAGGATTTACCCACGTTGTGGCCCGCCGCAGCGATAAAGGTGTTGGCGATACCACCGCCAACCACTAATTGATCCACAATGCCGGATAAACTTTCTAATACGGTCAGCTTAGTTGACACTTTAGAGCCACCAACGATGGCCACTAATGGGCGCGCGGGGTTGTCTAAGGCTTTGCCTAACGCTTCTAATTCTTGTGCTAATAATGGACCAGCACAAGCGATGGGCGCGTATAAACCAACGCCATTGGTTGAGGCTTCTGCGCGGTGAGCTGTGCCAAAAGCATCCATCACATACACATCACATAACGCTGCCATTTTCTTTGACAAGGCTTCGTCGTTTTTCTTCTCGCCTTTGTTAAAGCGAACGTTTTCAAACACAACCACTTCGCCTACCGCAACTTCAACGCCGTCTAAATAGTCGGTCGCTAAACGGACGGTGCAAGACAGGGCTTTGGCCAAGTAATCGACTACAGGTTGCATGGAGAATTCACTGTTGTACTCACCTTCAGTTGGACGACCTAAGTGAGACATCACCATTACCGCCGCGCCTTTGGCAAGGGCTAACTCGATAGTGGGGAGTGAGGCACGCAGACGTGCATCACTGGTGACGACGCCGTTGCTGACAGGCACATTGAGATCTTCACGAATAAGCACTCGCTTACCTTGGAGATCTAAATCTGACATATTGATAATTGCCATGGTAACGCTTCCTTTTATAATCAAAAAACAAACTGGTTTTTCATCAATCGGTTAGTGTAGATGGCGATTCGGCACTCGACATCCCGTCGAATTGGCCACTACGCTTTAACCCATTGGTATCAATTCTTATCTTCGGCTTTGTTTAGCTGCAATCATCGCCAAACTGGTATCTAACATGCGATTGGCAAAGCCCCACTCGTTATCGCACCACAGCAACAATTTAACCAACTGCCCTGCGCTCACCCGAGTCTGGGTGCCATCAACAATACTGGAGCGCGGATCATGGTTAAAATCACAGGATACCAGCGGCTCGTCAGTATAGCCTAAGATGCCGTTAAATCGTCCATTGGCGGCCAATTCTAACACTTGATTGACGGTCGCAATATCCACTGTTTTATCTAATGTTACCGAAAGATCGATAGCGGTTACGTTGATCGTGGGAACGCGCACCGAAATCGCCTCAAATTTGTCCTTCATGTGCGGCAAAATCCGCTCAATACCGCGGGCAAGTTTGGTATCGACGGGAATAATCGATTGCCCAGCCGCTCGGGTGCGGCGTAAGTCATCATGATAGGCATCAATCACTTGCTGATCGTTCATCGCCGAATGAATGGTGGTAATCGCGCCGCTTTTCACACCAAAGTGTTTATCGAGTACATCAATCACAGGCACGATACAGTTGGTGGTACAAGAAGCATTGGAGACCACGGTATGCTCGGCGCGCAGTAAGTCTTGGTTCACACCGTAAACGATAGTGCCGTCAACATCGGCCGATGAAGGATGACTGATTAAGACTTGTTTGGCACCCGCGTGGATATGGGCTTCGCAGCTTTGGCGATCTAAAATGGCACCTGTCGCTTCATAGACAATATCGATGTCCATCTCGCGCCAAGGTAGCTTGGCTGGATCAGGTTCATGGAGAATTTTGATGGCGTCATCGCCAATCAGCATCTGATCATCGACTAATTTGACTCTGGGCTGAAATCGACCGTGGGTAGTATCGTACTGGGTCAAATGGACAATGGCTTCAGGCTTAGCCAACTCATTGATTGCGACAATTTGGATTTGCTGGCGTTTTCCGGACTCATATAAAGCGCGAAGGATTGAGCGGCCAATACGACCATAACCATTGATTGCGACTCGGATCATTGAGGTCTTTATTTCCTCTTAACAATACTGCATATACAAAAACGGCCTGCAAACGATTGCAGGCCGCATTATACAGATTAACCTTTCAAAAGTTTAACCTTTTGTCAGTAATCCCATCACCTAAACAATTAGCCTAGTGATTTTGCAGCGTTCAGCACATTTTCAACGGTGAAACCGAAGTGCTTCAGCAGCACGTTGCCTGGCGCAGACTCACCAAAGGTAGTCATGCCCACAACAGTGCCTTCAAAACCAACATACTTGTACCAGAAGTCAGTATGGGCCGCTTCGATAGCGATACGTTTAGTCACCGCTTTTGGCAGTACAGATTCTTTGTAAGCAGCATCTTGCTTATCAAACTCAGTGTTTGATGGCATAGAAACCACGCGAACTTGTTTGCCTTGTTCAGTCAGCGCAGCCGCAGCTTCTACCGCTAATTGCACTTCACTACCGGTTGCAATCAGGATGTACTCAGGCGTACCCGCGCAGTCTTGCAGTACGTAAGCGCCTTTTGCCACATTGGCTAATTGCTCAGCAGTACGTGCTTGAGCCTTCAGGTTCTGACGGCTAAATACCAGCGATGTTGGAGCATGGCGACGTTCGATAGCCGCTTTCCACGCTACTGCAGTTTCAGCCGCGTCACATGGGCGCCATACCGCCATGTTTGGCGTCATACGCAGGTTAGCTAATTGCTCAACGGGTTGGTGCGTTGGACCGTCTTCACCTTGACCGATAGAGTCATGGGTATAAACGAAGATGTTTTGAATTCCCATCAGTGCAGACATACGTACAGCGTTGCGTGCGTATTCCATGAACATCATAAAAGTCGCACCGTAGTTGATGAAACCACCGTGCAGAGACACACCGTTCATGATGCCGCTCATACCGAACTCACGCACACCGTAGTACACGTAGTTACCCGCTGGATCTTCTTGAATACCTTTAGAACCTGCCCACAGGGTCAGGTTAGAACCTGCTAAGTCAGCACTGCCGCCCAACAGTTCTGGCAGCATAGCGCCAAAGGCTGCAATCGCGTTTTGTGACGCTTTACGGCTCGCAATGCCTTCGCCTTTGGCTTGGCATTCTTGGATAAAGGCTTGTGCTTTGGCTTCGAAATCAGCTGGTAATTCACCTTTCAGAACGCGGCGCTCATATTCAGCAGCTAATTCTGGGTAAGCAGCAGCGTAAGCGGCAAACTTGTCGTTCCATGCAGCTTCACGCTCAGCACCCACTTCTTTCGCATCCCAACCAGCGTATACGTCGGCAGGAATTTCGAATGGCGCATGTGGCCAACCTAAGAATTCACGGGCTGCAGCGATTTCTGCATCACCTAATGGTGCGCCGTGGCAATCGTGGCTGCCAGATTTGTTTGGCGAACCAAAACCGATAATGGTTTTGCAGCAGATCATGGTTGGTTTGTTGGTCACAGCTTTTGCCGCTTCGATAGCTGCGCGAATGGCATCGCTGTCGTGACCATCGACGTTAGCAATTACGTGCCAGCCGTATGATTCGAAACGTTTTGGCGTGTCATCGGTAAACCAGCCTTCAACATGGCCGTCGATAGAGATGCCGTTGTCATCCCAAAATGCGATCAGTTTGCCTAGGCCTAAGGTACCTGCCAGAGAACACGCTTCGTGGGAAATACCTTCCATCAAGCAGCCATCGCCGAGGAAGCAGTAAGTGTAGTGGTCAACAATCTCATGACCTTCACGGTTAAACTGTGCCGCTAAGGTTTTTTCTGCAATAGCCATACCCACAGCGTTGCTGATCCCCGCACCTAATGGACCCGTGGTGGTTTCAACACCTGGGGTGTAACCATATTCTGGGTGACCTGGGGTTTTAGAATGTAACTGACGGAATTGCTTCAGTTCATCCATTGGCAGATCGTAGCCAGTGAGGTGTAATAAAGAGTAGATCAGCATAGAGCCGTGACCGTTAGAGAGGATAAAGCGGTCTCTATCTACCCATTTCGGATTGTTCGGGTTGTGCTTAAGGAAATCATTCCACAGCACTTCAGCAATATCTGCCATGCCCATTGGGGCGCCTGGGTGGCCTGAGTTTGCTTTTTGAACTGCATCCATACTTAACGCACGGATTGCGTTGGCGAGTACTTTACGGGAAGACATGCTCTCTCCTGCTTAATTTGTGGGGTCTAGCGGGCAATTTGGACGCATATTTTCCCCTACATAGCGAAGCGACGCAAACGAAAATTCATCACAATCTCGCCTTACCATCGCCAATAGAACTTTTTGCGATAAAAAATGGCTTAAGGATGAACTATTCAAGCCAATGATTCGTAGTTTAAGTCGCTATGACAATACTCTGTACAATTTCCCCCAAAGCACGTCTCGGTGGAAAAGAGGAAATGCCGCCGCGTATCCTTAACGGAATTAGATGGATTTTAAACACTTTTAATTAATTATTTTCAATCAGTTAAATGACTAACATGCTTTTTAGTTCAAATTTTAAAGCTGAGATTTACCTCACTAAGTACAGAAATATTTAGCTTTGGGGGTGTCATGGCGATGAAATTCCACTAAAATAGCCGTCTAGATGTAGATGCTTCTACACGTTTGATTGCTAACAACGAGATTTTCCTACTATGGCAAAGCACTTGTTTACTTCTGAGTCGGTCTCAGAAGGTCATCCCGATAAAATTGCAGATCAGATTTCTGATGCTGTGCTAGACGCGATTCTGGCCCAAGATCCCAAAGCACGTGTCGCGTGCGAAACGTATGTCAAAACTGGCATGGTATTAGTAGGTGGCGAAGTGACCACCTCTGCCTGGGTTGATATTGAAGAGCTGACCCGTAAAACGGTTCGTGAAATTGGTTATATCCATTCTGATATGGGCTTCGATGCCGATTCTTGCGCCGTATTAAACGCGATTGGTAAACAGTCTCCAGACATCAACCAAGGTGTTGACCGCGCGGATCCAAAAGAGCAAGGTGCCGGCGACCAAGGGTTAATGTTTGGTTATGCCAGCAACGAAACTGACATTCTGATGCCAGCGCCTATTACTTTTGCACACGCATTAGTGAAGCGTCAATCTGAAGTGCGTAAAAACGGCACTCTGCCATGGTTACGCCCAGATGCGAAAAGCCAAGTCACCTTCGCTTACGAAGACAACAAGATTGTTGGTATCGATGCGATCGTACTGTCTACCCAACACAGCCCTGATATCGCCCAAGCGGATTTGATTGAAGGCGTGATGGAAACCATCATCAAACCAGTTCTGCCAGCACAATGGCTGAGCAAGGACACTAAATACTTCATCAACCCAACTGGCCGTTTCGTGATCGGTGGTCCTATGGGTGACTGTGGTTTAACCGGTCGTAAGATCATCGTGGATACCTACGGTGGTATGGCGCGTCACGGTGGTGGTGCATTCTCTGGTAAAGACCCATCAAAAGTTGACCGTAGTGCTGCTTACGCTGCCCGTTACGTTGCGAAAAACATCGTAGCAGCGGGTCTGGCAGACCGTTGTGAGATCCAAGTGTCTTACGCTATCGGTGTAGCTGAACCGACTTCTATCAGTGTTGAGACTTTCGGTACGGGTAAAGTATCTGAAGAAGTCTTAATCAAGTTAGTCCGTCAACACTTCGACCTGCGTCCATACGGCCTGACTGAGATGTTGAACTTAGCTCGTCCAATTTACCAAGCGACAGCCGCTTATGGTCACTTTGGCCGCAGCGAATTCCCATGGGAAGCGACGGATAAAGCTGACGCACTGCGCGCCGATGCAGGTCTGTAATCTACATTAAGCTCATGCTTTTACAAGAAAAAACCGCCTAATGGCGGTTTTTTTTATGCTTAGGATGTATTGCCTAACCCCATTACTCTCAACAAAATGGCTTTCACTGTAGGCAAAAGACAGAGACTCAATGAAGCCGTTAATCGCACAACTCCAATTCTGCTCTTGGGCGACCAAGGTAGGCCATCACGAGCCCATGGCCAACACCTTAGGCAGCCTAGACATAGCCACTTGCCTTGAAAGGGAGCCCGGCCGTTTTTTCGAACCGCCCTACACTGAACCCTATGAAAGCTTATGTGTTAGCGACCATCAACAAGCCAACAGATTAAAGCCCCAAGTATCTAGTGAAATCGTCGCTCAAATAGCGAAAACCGCCTATCTGGAAACGTGGAAAATAATGACCGTTGCCGAGATTTGCGCACTAGTCGCAGATGATGCCGATACCTTAGCCACCTTATTGTTAGCCGAAGTCACGCTCTGTGACTTCACAAAAGAACGTTTTGCCTGGTACTTGCAGGGACGGCTTCCTTTTGGCTATCAAGGAAATTACCCGACGGGGGAATGGTTAATTCTGTGATCCGGATTAACAGTGGTCAAAATGGGCGTTTTGCATACACAGCAGGTTTATCTGCGCGGCGGATAACAGTGCACAATCTTGTTCGCCAATTATCCTTGCACCTTGAACGACCTCAGGCGTTAAACATACTATAGCCGCACTGTAAGCATTGGTGCGGCCGCAATCGAGCCAACAATCTTCAATCTGTAACCAATAATGGGGGCGACTATCTTCGCAATCGACTTCAAATCCTCGGGCCTCACATTGCTGCAAGGCACACTCGGATAATAATACGCGCAGGTTGTCCCACGCCGATAAACTAGTCTGGGCATAGTTAGTCAACAAGATATTGACCAAGGATTTACTCACCATTTATCTCCAACCAAAAGGCTTTAGCATCGGGTCCTGGCATTGCCTTGGCATATAACCAACCTTGCACATAAGCAACACCAGCTTCTTTTACAAACTCGGCTTCAACACAGGTTTCAACACCCTCAGCTGTTAAGCTAAAACCTAAACTACTACAAAGTTTGCAAATTTGCAGATATAAAGTACGACCTTTAGGCTCACTGGCATTGGCGAGAATACTGCGATCTAGCTTAATACCATCGACATTGATTCGACTCAGTAGACTTAAACTCGAAAACCCAGTACCAAAATCATCCAACCAAAAACGGAAACCACACTGCTTAAGCTGTTTGATACAGCTATCAATGCGGCTTAGATCCAACATGAATGCCGATTCTAACATCTCAATTTCGACCTGATGAGCAACACTACCTAATCTATCATTCATAATCGCTAATAATTGACTATCGGTGATGTTATTGGGGTCAATATTGATACTGACCTTAGGAAAAAAGCCCTCTAATGCCCAACGAGCAAGATCTTCTGCAACGGTATTAATTACAAAACGATCAATAATGTGGGAATAGCCCGCACGTTGAAACGCATCAATAAAATAAGGGCCTTTTAAGGCCCCATACTCATCCCGAAGACGAATAAGGGCCTCAAATCCAACCACTTTACCATCAATTAAAGCAATCTTAGGTTGATAGTGAAGCTGCAATTCACCGGCTAACACCTCTTTGATGGTTTTCTCTAAATTAATTTCAGCCTTTAAAGACTCTGACTGTTTTTTTAGATAATGTGTTTCATTCATCAGCTCAATATCTGCTTGAAATTGAATCCTTTTGATAAGCTCACGATCGAACTCATAGTGTTCACTCATTAAAGAAAATCGCTGTACAAATGGTAGATAAATCAACACACCGATAGCTATCAAAAAGCATTGAAATATTACAGCACTAAAATGCCCACTCGCCATATAAGCATTAATAAATGGAGGTGTTATCCAAGGAAAGCTATGAGCATCAAATTCTAGAATACCTATACTGATGGCGCTATAGGCCAATATAAAATTAACTATGGGTGAGAGTATAAATGGCAATAATAATCTAGGGTTAAAAATAATAGGTAAACCATAAATCAATATTTCATTGATATTGAAAAATGCAAAGGGTGTTGCAATCTTAGCAATATGGCGTGTTGCACTGTCTTTAGAACTAATGAAAATAGCAATAATGAGCGATAAAGTCGCCCCGCTGCCACCGTAAAGAATAAACAAATCCATAAATTGACTAGCGGTTAGATTAGGTACAACCTCAGTCAAGCCATTATCGACACCTATTAACAGTAGATATGCATTATCACCGTGCACTCCGAAGCTCCAGAGCACATGGGTTAATAAAATACGGATAAACAATTGGATCCCAATACTCGCGGTTTGCAAAGTATCAATTAGTGGCGAAAAAAACCAGCTAAGTAAGGCAGATGCTTCAGTAACAAGCATCAATATAACCATAAAACAAATAACTACTGGCAAAAAAATATTCAGATGCTGTTTTAAATATCGACTCAATGCTTTTCCTTTTACTAAGTCTAGCCATCGCCAAGTAACCAATATGCGCAATAGATATGCCGTTAAAATCGGTAATAAAACCACCCGAGGATCACCTAAAACCACATCAACATAATCAATGCTAAGTACTTCCTCTGTGGTTGGCACATGCAAAGCCAGTAAGATGCTAAAGGAGATTGAGCACACAACAATCGCTGAAAGCTGAAGATATTTGGCAAAATGGAAGGAAAGAGAAATAAGCGCAAGCAACGGAAATATCTTTGCAAGCTGCACTGAAAAAAATGTTAAGCCATAAAAAAATGCCGTTGTTTGCCATTCCGGGATCCAACTACTTAATAACGCTATAACCAGTGATAGTAGTGAGTTAACAAGAATAAATGGCAGTAACGCGATAAAGGACTCACGTACAGAGATAAGAAAACTTCTGTCCAGAAAATTTCGAAGTTCAAACATGATATCAGGGTTATTATTGCTAACTATTTAATAGAACATAGTCGATCAATCTTTTAGGACACAATCAACCTAAAAAATACTGATTTTTGAAAGCAGAACAACGCAACATATGGCGGGAAAACGAGTTAACGATGAGCGAGTGCATATGAGCGAATATCAACACTCATAATATAATAATCCCTATCAGAAAAAGTAAAGAAATCTGCAACTTGCATTTTAGCTTTACGAGTATGCGCCGCCAAAGAACGCTCATTTTCATCAGCTATAAACGTCACCAGATAAGTAAAACTAGGCGCAACTTCTCGGTAAATGCGAGTAACAAGTGCCTCAAAAACGCCTTGGCCACGATATGCTTTATCAACCCAGATGGGACCGTATTGACAGCTGTTTTGCATCGTTAATTGAGGACCATCGCCATTGATTCGATTCAATCTTTTCAACAAATTGCGATAAATTGGCCAGGTCTCAAAAAACGACCAACGTCCCGCAATCACATAACCTATAATGCGTCCGTTAATTTCAGCGACCACAATCCAATGCTTATCAATTAGCTGAGTTAATTCATTACGATTAAATGCTTGCCCTTCCAAATTGACACCATTAGACATTAACTCATCATTGAGATGCTGGCGCTCTAACGCGGCCAATATATCAACATCTTGTTTAGTTGCTAATCGCGTTTGCATCAGAGGTATGTCCAAGTTGAGCTTATCGCTAGATTTTAAGCGCGTCAGTATACTTAAATAAATACTAAAGACTTTATCTTTTAGGAAAAAATTTGCTAATAACGCTATTGTTTCCCACACTTATTGAATTGTAGGTCATTCACTCGCCATTTTATGCTGCCAGAGACTATCAATCCCCAAATCAGTGTGCTTGACAACGATCTACTTCAAGTTAATTTAGGTCGTTGGATGCAACAATGCGAATTAATAAAAAGTTACTACAGCGCTACCCACGTGTTTGTATTACAGATAACGCAATCGGGTTTTGAAGTGATCGTCAGTTCTGTCAGCGAAACGCCGCTTTTTACTTCTGGCACGCTTTTTCCAAATAACTTCCCGCTCTTTGAAGCATTAAAAAATAGCAACATAGACGGAGATTATCTCAATTTAAGCCGCTTTATGCTCGATGAACTTCCAAGAGATTTTGACGGAATTCAATACATTCTGTCCCGCCCTATTGCATGGCCAGATGGCAGTCAATTTGGTTCACTATGCGTGTTAAACCCCCATATGGCCGATCCTTTAAGCAACAGCGCCATGCTTGAACCTTTCCAAATCCTGCTTCAGCAGGAATTATCCCTGTTATGTCAAAACCATAGAATCGAATCGCTATCAATGCGCGATCAAGAGACCGGCATGCTCAACCATTACGGCTTTATGATGATGGCTCCTAGGCAACTCAATCTTGGACGACGCTTTGGCGCCCATGCGGGGATTCTTTTCTTCGAATTGATTGAAGCTGACTCGCCGGAAAAACGCTTAGAAGAGAAACATCACAGGCTCCTCGGCAATTTAGTTCAAGATACCATCCGCACCGCCGATGTAGCAGCCCATTTCAGCGCGACTCAGTTTGTGGTGTTAGCCTTTGTCGATAGCGAACGCGATATATTGCACATTATGAAGCGGGTCGAAAAACAATTAGAACAGCAAAATCATCACCTTAAACTCGATTCCAGTTACAGTTTCTTTACCCCTGAATCGACGGCTAAGTTAGCGCCCATGATGGAAGATGCTCGCTGTAAACTAAAATCTATGTTGCAAGAGTCAACACAATCGAGCAGTAATCAGGCAAAAGGGATCAATGCCGAGCTTTATAACAACCCCGCTGCAGACTCGGCCGAGTTGTAAAAGTCGCAAACGCTATTATTTTGGCAACTCATCCTGACGCTTCGCCCATTGGATAAATAACACCACAGGATAAGGTGACATCAACACTAAGCCTAAGCCAATTAAGCTTGCGATCAATAACATCCCACTGATTTCTAGACTCCATTGAGTCAACATATAAAACCCAAGTCCACAAACTAACATCAAAACCCCTAACCAATGTAAAAACTTCAACAAATTCATAGTGCTTTTAATGCTATCTTGCATATAAACCTCTTTTTATCTCTCGCTAAACTTGTACACTATTGCCATGAATATCGAAAAAGGAACTGAGACAATGTTAAAACAAACATTTCTATTAAGCGCATTACTTTTTGGCTTAACGGCTTGTCAGAGTACTGACGTCGCCCATCAAGACACTGTGTCATTACAGGGAAGCTGGCATATTGAAGCAGTCCAAGGGCAACCGACTGTTGATTACAGCCCAGCTCAAATCACCTTCGATGCTGAAGGTAAGCTTTCTGGCAATAACAGCTGCAATAACTTTTTTGGCCAATATAACCAGCAAGGGCAGGAGTTGAAAATCATCCCTGGTGGCAGCACCATGAAAGCCTGTGTCGATTCATTGATGCAGCAAGAGCATAAAGTCATGCAAGCACTACCACTGGTCGCTAAGGCCAAATTAGTGCAAGGACGTCTGACATTACTCAGCAGCGACGATAAACCTGTTTTAGTGTTAACCCAACTGAAATAAAAGTTTATCGATAATAAAAAACCGCCGATTGGCGGTTTTTTATTCGAGTCAAATCTTAACTCGATCGATTAACTCTTAGTCGCAGCACTTTCATTTGCGGCATTTTGCTCTGCAATCACGGCGCTTTGCACCATATCAGCATTGTAATGCTCAACGTCGAGTTCATCTTCCGATTTGGCAATTACAGTTGTCGCTACTAAGTCACCAGAGACGTTCACAACAGTTCGCGCCATATCCAAAATGCGGTCAATCCCCGCAATCAAGGCTACACCTTCTAAGGGTAAGCCCACAGTCGAGAGCACTAGAGTCAACATCACTAAGCCTGCGCCCGGTACCCCCGCGGTGCCGATTGAGGCTAACGTCGCGGTTAAAATAATCGTTAGATAGTCGACCCACGTTAAATCAATCCCAAAGGCCTGCGCCACAAACAGCGCGGTCACGCCTTGGTATAGGGCTGTACCATCCATATTGATGGTGGTGCCTAAGGGCAATACAAAACTGGAGATCTTCTTGTTTACCCCAAGATATTCGCTCGCACATTTCATACTTGCAGGTAAAGTGCCTGCCGAACTTGAGGTGGTAAATGCCACCGCCATCGCATTGCTGATCCCCTTAAAAAAATGCAACGGATTAAGCTTGGCAAATAGGCGCAGCACTATGCTGTAGAAACCTAACACATGGATAATACAGCCAATATAAACGGCAATAATGACTTTAATCAGTGGCCATAGCATGTCGACGCCATACTCACCCGCAACCCATGCCATTAGACCAAACACACCATAGGGCGCAAGCTTCATCACCATATCGGTCAACTTGTACATGGCCTCGGCAAGGCTCTCAAACACCTTAATCGCAGGTTTGCCATGGTCGCCAATCAATACCAATGCAATCCCAAGTGCCACGGCAAACACAATGACTTGTAGGATCTGGCCACTCGCCAATGCAGCGACAGGGTTGGTGGGCACTATATCAATCAGCGTTTGCATCACCGAGGGTACTTCTTTGGCCGTACTTACCGCCTCGTGTTGCAACAAAGGAACACCCGCACCAGGTTGAATCACATAGCCCACCACTAAGCCTAGGCTTATCGCAATCGCCGTAGTACAGAGATAAAACGCAAAGGATTTAAAACCAATCCGGCCCATTTTGGCGGTATCTTCCATTGAGGTGACACCAACAATCAAGGAACAAAAGACTAAAGGCACAATCAGCATTTTGATGGTATTCACAAACAGCGTGCCAATAGGTTTTAGGTAGGAAGCCTGCTCGCCTAAAGTGACCCCCACCAGAATCCCGAGCACCATACCAACGAAAATTTGTAGCCACAGGGGCACTGACATCCAAGCAGACCAGATCCGGCCTAAGGCTGATGACCTTTGTTTTGACATGTTTATAACCTTGAATTTGAAATGATGATAGGGCGAAGCCTTATCCTTGGCGGGACTAACCTTCAATTAGCCAGCCGCCGAGTCTACCATAAGCAATAAAACTTTAAGGATGATCTATATCACGTTGATATCAACCGCGGCAAAATCCAGCGAAAGCATCGCTTAGGCCTCGAATTGCGCCGTATTGTCTGACGGAGCAAAACGTTGACGATACAACGATGCAGGCGGCTGCTCGCACTCGATAAGGTAGCTCCAATAGTCATCATCGAAACCGCTAAAGAGTGACTGATTTTCCCCCTGAGATTTGAGGATCAAATACCACCAAACCAGCCCCCATAAGCCAAAGGTAACTAAAGTTAGCATAAAGTGCATCCCATGGTTAACTTGAAGATCTTTATGAGCATCATAAGGTTGTAAGAATATTGGTTTAAACCGACGAGTTGATTTAACGAATCCCATAATCGCGCCACTTCTGCTAGTGAAAACCTTATTCAAGCCTAGCAGATTAGACTTTAGTCGTACAAAATTTAGCCGCAATTAAATGGCGATAGGGATCTGTGCTCACTCGTTCTGGTGGGAGGTTCCGTGCTACAGTGTATGCCTAACTCATCCCGATACATCAGCGTCATCCCAAACACAAGAGCGGTAAATGCCATTAACCGCCGAGGAGTTGTTAAATGTTGATCCGTAAAGCTAAAGTGCAAGATCTTAGCGCCCTAGTCCAATTTAATCAGGCAATGGCGCAAGAGACAGAAGGTCTTGCCTTAGATGAAACCACGCTTATCAAAGGCGTCAATACCCTACTTAATCATCCCGAAAAAGGCTTTTATCTGGTAGCTGAAATCGAAGGAGAAATTGTCGGCTCGCTGATGGTTACCTTCGAGTGGAGCGACTGGCGCGCCAAAGATTACTACTGGATCCAGAGCGTATATATTCGCCCGCAAAATCGCCGTCAGGGGATTTATGGCAGACTCTATGCTGAAGTAAAACAATTGGCCGAGGCCAATGGTGGCGCCGCCAGCTTCCGTTTATATGTCGAGCAGGAAAACCTCGCAGCCCAGCAAACCTACCAAGCCTTAGGGATGAAGCAAAGTTACTATCTAATGTACGAAGAAAAGTAATAAAAAAGGATCGAGCAATGCTCGATCCTTTCATTTAAACCGCTTATATATCTCAGTCTTAACTGAGTAGACCAAATAGAATCGCCGTCATCGCCAGTAAACCCGCAATCACCACAAACACATTGCTGATACGGTGACGATAAGCTTTTGGTGCCGGCACTTTATACACAGCATACATTGGCATTAAGTACAAAATCGCCGCAATCACTGGGCCGCCTAGCGCCTCAATCATTCCCAGAATACTTGGGTTTTTAATCGCAACGCCCCAAATGGTGGCAAACATAAACACGAGGATAAACTTGTTCAGCTTATTGTCACAGACTTGCTTATTGCTTGAGCGTAATTGCTTAACAATAATGCCCTTCATACCTTCAGTCGCGCCCATATAGTGACCAAAGAAGGAAGAAACAATCGCGATAAAGGCAATGAAAGGCCCGAAATAACTGACAAAACCGCTATCATGCACGTTTGCTAAATAGGACAAAATCGGCAGGTTCTTTGCCTTCGCTTCGGCCAATTGTTCAGGCGACAATGACAACACGCAGGAGAACACAAATAGCATCACAAAGCCGACTAACATCATTGACGTATTACGCAGGATCACATCGGCCTTACGTGCGGCATTGCCGCCATGGTCGCGCTTAAGGGAAACCGAAAATTGCGAAATCGCCGGAGAATGGTTAAAGGCAAACACCAGTACAGGGATGGTTAGCCATACTGTGCCTAAAAAGGCGCCGGTTTCAGGCACAACTTGCAGTGCATCCATTTTCCATTCAGGAATAAGATACAAAGACATAAAGGCCAAAATCCCTACCAGCGGATACACCAGCAGTTGAGTCACCTTCAACATAAATTGCTCACCGGCTACCATCACGGCCATCATGCCGAAAATCAAGATACCAGAAAGCAGAAAACGCGGCGGTGATGCCATGCCCAATTGGTTGACGATAAAACTATCAACAGTATTGGTGATCCCCACGCCATAGATCAGCACAATCGGATAGATCGCTAAAAAATAGAGCAGCGTAATCGCCTTGCCCGCGCCAATCCCAAAGTGTTCTTCAACCACTTGGGTAATGTCACTGCCAGGAATGCTCGATGAACAAACAAAGCGTGAAAGACCACGGTGGGCCAAATAGGTCATAGGTCCGATGATAATGGCCATCAAGACTAAGGGCCAAAAACCACCCATACCCGCATTGATAGGTAGAAAGAGAATGCCCGCCCCCACAGCGGTACCAAATAAACTCAGCATCCAAGTAGTATCTTGGCGCGTCCAAGGTAAGCGTCTTGTTGTGCTTTCTTGCGTGCTTTGAGGTGTTTCTAAAACACTGATCGCATCTTTTTGCATAGTAAAATTACCTTACGGTGAAACCGCATAAAAAATTCGGCGTAAGGATAGCGAAAAAGCTTAAGCAAAAGTTGATCTAAAACCATTTTAAGTAATGGAATTTCAAATAAAGCTGGGATTGAGATCTAGATCTATGAATTTATGTAATAAATTTTCAATGTCGCATCAAAGTGATCACAATTAATCACCAAGAAAGTACAGTAAATTTACCCTTAAGCTTAAATGGCGACATTACTCTGCCGTCGATAAAAGCCACAAAAACGCGCTAAGTCACAAAAAACTGATAAATAAGACTAGATTCAAACAACCACTATAAAAACTTGAACTAGATCACTAGCGACATTGTTAAATTTTTACATTTTGTAACGTTGAACAACCTATAAAAAGCCCACCCAATAAAAAGGCCCACCTAAGTGGGCCAATGAATCACCACCCGACTAGCGCAGCATTATTGGGCTTTTTGCAGCACCAACTCAGTGGTTGAGACTACGGCTGGCGCAATATCAGCTTCCTTAAACAGTAAAGGACGGAAACTCTTACTGCTGGAATACAGATTGCTTTGGTCGGTAAACGAAGGCGACAGTATATTGCTCGACTCAGAATAAGTGAGTATGCCGCGCGCAACAGGGCCCTCATCGGTAAAGCTCACCGCCATCA
Organism: Shewanella sp. Sh95; assembly: GCF_001308045.1. Classification (NCBI taxonomy): domain Bacteria; kingdom Pseudomonadati; phylum Pseudomonadota; class Gammaproteobacteria; order Alteromonadales; family Shewanellaceae; genus Shewanella; species Shewanella sp. Sh95. Next base: position 8,600 of record NZ_LGYY01000108.1, on the reverse strand, counting down.
TCCAACTTGAACCATAACGTATTTGATATCCCTTCGCCGTTAAGCCAGAACCCATGGCTTTGCCTGTAACGACGTCCATCAGAGGCGCATATTTATGTTGTGGAATTAACGTATCGTCGCCTGACAAGCTAGTTGAAAACACGTTAAAACCACCCTCAGCGTTGTGACTCCCTGGCCAAGGCAAACGCGCTCCGCTGGCAGTGCCATCGGGAAGAGACTTCTCGACAAACTGCACATCACCTAGCGGTGCATCTAAAGCAAAACCTGCGGCTTCTAAATTCAGCGCCGCATGAGCAAGCGCCACTAATGCACTGCCGTCGGTAGCCAGTGTATTCGGAGTGGTCGCCGCATTCGCGGGATCAAATCCCTTGGTCAACATCGTCTTTTGATTAAACTGATGGGCAAATTCGCGCAGTAAGGCGCCGCCTTTGCTGTCATTATCTTGCTTACCATTCCAGGCTTTTAACGCCGCACAAGCTGAGGTGAGATCTTTTGATAAACTGGCAGACACTACCACAGGCGTACTGCCTTGTGCCTCACATTGGGCAATTAATGCCGGCAAGACCAGTTCAGCCAAGTAACTACGATTTGATAATACGGCAGCCTCCAACTCTTGGAGATTGAACTTACCATCGCTGCCTGCCGCATCCTGCATTAGCGTTAATCCCATACGGGTACGCAGTGATAATTGCCCTGCTTCTGGGCCATACATTGGCGAGAAGTAAGTCAATGGTTCATTCAGGTTAGTTGACCAGAAGGAATCATTAGAGTTTTGCACAAAGTCGCTGCGCTCAAGCTTAGGCGCCCGCTCATAGGGATTTGGGCCACTAAAGCTAAACAAAGAGGTATTACCGGGCAAAATAGTAAAGCCCGCTTTCTCTTTTGCCGCCTTAATATCGGGCGAAGTCTTTAACAGCACAACGGCAGACTCGGACAAACCGGGTACTGTCGAGTCGTCGATATAGAAGGCATTACCCTCTTTATCGGCATACATAGTGTTGTTGAAAATAACCCCGTCGTAATCTTTAAAGGCTTGTTGAAATTCGTCTTTATTGGTCGCTAAGTTCATGGCGAGCCAGTGATCGACAGGATCCATTGTCGCCATATTGGCATCTTGGATCATAAAGGCACTGCCATCATCCCAACCAAAAGGCGCAAGCGTAGGTGGCGCCTCAACCATAGGGCCTTTGGCCGTGGTGTAAATATCCTTTTCAGCCACTAACATGCCCGCAGGACCGGCGTTCACTATGATAGAAACCGTCTCTTTATTGATCGGCATGGGCTTACCATCAAACAGATATTGCAATCTATCGCCCGAGACCAACTCAAGGTTGTACATCACAAAATGCTCAGCGGTTGAGAAGGTATGAGTCCAAGCTAAGTCTTTGTTAAAACCTATATTGATCGGGCCAGGCATCCCCACCAGCGAGCCACCCATCATATCTAAATGCCCAGGGATGGTAATATGGGATTGCCAAAAACGCAGGTTACCCGTGTGCGGGAAATGCGGGTTGCCCAGCACCATACCGCGACCATTTTCGGTCTTATCTTTACCCAGTCCCCAGCCGTTAGATCCTAAATCCCGAGGATTGGTTTCTGGCGTGGTAATACGGGCAGCACGGGCTATCAATTTAGACTGCATATCGCTAACAAACGCGGTCTGCTCTTGGCTCGGCGCAGGCCCCACGATACGTGGCATATATTCCTGCGCATCCCCAGGATTAGCGTAGAAAATCAAATCGAGGAAGTTAGCCGCTCCGGGTAACAATGCAATGGAAAACAAATAAGTGACCACATCTTCAGGCACGATAGGTTTTACCCAAGGTTGGCCGCCACAGAAAGGTTCTGCTGTTTGTTTGCCCGCCTCCACATCCGCAAGATACTGGTTATAACCCGCGGTAAAACCTTGGATCAATGCACGAGAGCGTTCACTAAACTGCGGCCACTTAGCTTCGGCTTGCTCACGGATTTTTAAGGCTTTGTAGGCAAAATCGGAGATTAAGTTGCCATTATCTTCGGCGGTAGGTAGCCCTGTGGTGAAATCTATCGACGCATGGGGGCCAAAGTACATAGAGCGCTGGGAATTCGCCTTAATGAAACCATCGGCGAGCACGCAGAGGTTGTCCTGCGCTTGTGCGTAACCGCTACCAAAACCTAGGCTTTCTAAATTGTCGGCTTGGATATGGGGTACGCCGTAGGTGGTTCGTCGGATATTGGCTTTGAGTAAGCCATTAGGGGCAAAGGTTTGCAGTTGGGTTTCAGGTTCGGTAGGTGGAGTACTATCTTCGCTATCGTTACAGCCTGTGAGCATCACCCCGCAGGCCATCCCCATCGCGATCATGAGTTTGTTGAATTTCATTATTATTATCTCTTAATTTTGGTTCCTTCAATGACATCGCTTTACTGCTTAAATCAGCTAACTTACTGAAGGAGCAATAATGGCATGTCGCTTCCTGATGCTCGGCTATGGCTATTTGCTCCCCAAACATTTGCTTTATCGAGCTCTTTTTACTGAGTCATAGCAATGAATATGGCAGAATAGAAAACCCATAGGCGAGACACCTCCGACCATTTAAGCAATGATCCATATGAGCGTCCACTTTAAAAATCAAAATAAATAACTTATATGCAACAAAATATTATCAAGGTAATCGTTGGATCGAAAAACCCCGTCAAAGTGAATGCTGCGACTAATGCGATGAAGCTGCTGTTTCCTGAATACCAGATTGAAACCCTCAGCATGGACGCACCTTCTGGCGTCCCCGCCCAGCCCATGACAGATAGCGATACCCGCCAAGGTGCAGTGAATCGCGTTAACTATTGCCAACGACATACCGAAGCTGATTATTATTTTGCGATGGAAGGCGGCGTCGACCATTTCGAGTTTGGCCCAGCAACCTTTGCCTATATTGCAATTGCTCACCAGCAACGCTTAAGCATTGGCCGTGGCGCACTGTTACCGCTGCCGATGCAGGTTTATCAGGCACTTGAAGCGGGTGAAGAATTAGGCCATGTGATGGATAGATTATTTAACACTGTTAATATCAAACAAAAAGGTGGCGCAATAGGCCTGCTCACCCACGGCCACGCTACTCGTGAAAGCAATTATACCCAAGCAATCATCCTCGCGATGGCGCCGTTTTTAAATCCCGAGATTTACCCATAAATTTGTTAATAAAATATTGCAAAACAACGCAAAGCCCGCTAATTTAGTTGTAACTTGCAACTAAATTATGCGATATAAGCCTAGCTAGCCCACCGGCTTGCAATACTCGTCAGGCTCAACGTTGCATAACGTAAAGGCGTTTAATTAAACTATGGCAAATGATTTAGACTCATCTAGCCAACTTCGGCAGCTCTCTCGCTATATGGTGAGGCATCTAGGCATGCTTAACGCAGCAGTCGGTGATTTACCTCTCTCCCCCGTGCAAGCCCATGCTTTGCTTGAGATCGGTAATCAACCGCAAACCATTAAAGATCTCGCCTGCAAACTAAGTATTGATAAATCCAATGCTAGCCGAGCAATAAAGCACTTAATCGATAAGCATCTCGCCCAGAGCCAAATGCACCCTAAGGATAGTCGTTGCCTTGTCGTACAACTGACGAGCGCGGGTAAAAAGTTACTCGCAAAACTCGATAACCAACAAAATCAGCTTTTTCAAGAAATCTTAGCGCAACTCACACCTGATCAAATTCAACATATTGAGCAGGCGCTGATGCAGTACAACCAAGCAATAGATAAAGCCAAACAGCAATCGGGCTATATTATTCGTGCAGCCTCTGCCGCCGACGATGCCGCCATAGCCCAAGTTATCCGCGATGTATCTGCCGAATATGGTTTGACCGCAGATAAAGGCTATAGCGTGGCCGACCCGACCTTAGATTGTTTAAGTCAGATTTATTCGCAAGCGGGTGCTCAATATTGGGTTGTTGAATATGAAGGTACAATCGTTGGTGGTGCAGGCATTGCCCCACTTGCCAATAATGCAGGCATTTGTGAACTACAAAAAATGTACTTTATGCCCGAAATCCGCGGTAAAGGCTTAGCTAAACGTTTAGCATTACTCGCTCTCGACTTTGCCCGTCAAACGGGTTACCAAAGCTGCTACTTAGAAACGACTGCGATATTAAAAGAAGCACTCAAGCTCTATGAACACTTAGGTTTTTCCCCTCTGAGCGCACCACTAGGAAATACCGGCCACGATGCCTGTGAGATCCCGATGTTATTACCATTGCAACCTAAATAATTCCATTTAGCAGACCACGGATGGTCTGCCAACCGAGTAAATCCCCGCTATATTCTTCGCTAAACATCCTGCCTGATAATAAGCGGCAATCAATGCCAACCAACACAGTTAATCACTTATTCAACTAAAATCAGTCTTTAATTCTCCTTATTAGCATAGAGTTTTAGTGGCTAACCATATTAAAATACACACAAAATCACTCCGTTAAATGATGTGTATTTGAAATGATTTTGCTGCATTATTGTTAAGCATTAAATAGGTAAGCCCATGCTAAATTGGATTTTTGGTGATAATAATCTCACCCTGCGGGAAATATGTGTTAATAACGAGCTGTCTACAGCCAAGAAAATTCAAAAAATTAATAAGTACCTCGCCAATGGCGGTGATATTAATTTTATTGATCCCGATATTTCCCCCTGTAATGTGTTAGTCCCGCTTTCTCGTAGCCCTGAATCCGACCTCGAATTGATACAATATCTGCTGGATAATGGCGCTCAAATTGAATGCAATGGCTTTAGTGCCCTGCACGCAGCAATTGAGTTTAATAATCCTGAGTTGGTAAAGCTCTACCTCAAGGCTGGTGCTAACGTTTACTATCAAAATCAATTTAATAACTGCTGGTTAAACTACTTATTTCATCCAAATCCTCAGTATATCTACCAAGACAGTCAGCGTATTGCCATGATCGACCTCTTGCTTGAACTGGGATTGGATATCAATCATTCAGTGAGTTTTTGGACCAATGGCGAGTTAAATCATCCCTTAGAAATCCTTTATGCTGAGCGCAGTAAAGATGTCTTTTTACATCTCATTAATAAAGATCTTTATTTGGACATTGGCCAATTAAGCCTGATTGAAGAGATTATTTTTTCCAGCGACTTTTGGGGAGTTGAAGCCTTCGCGCCATTAGTAAAACGCTATCCTGAGTTTAAAAAGTCCCGTTATATTATGGCCAACGATAGCAGCTTTTGGGATGACGCCAATTTACTCGAACTCTGTGTCTATGCTAAATCACAACAATACACTGAATATCTGCTAGATCATTATCCGCAGCTCAAAGCCGACTCCCACGCTAAAAGTTTGCTCTACGCGGCATTGACCTCAGAATTTCACCTCAGAATTATCGAAAAATTGATTAAGGCGACCGTCGATATCAATCGCATCTATAGGATGACACCGCCTGACGCCGATCATTCACCCGTGCTCAACCAATTTATTAATAACGCCCAATTTACCGATGTGAATCAACGGGAATATATCTATCAAGCACTAGAGCTGTTGCTCAAATATGGCGCGGATCCCAATTCTGTATTTATGAATGCGGGTAAACCCTACGAAATGTTGGCCTGGTCGAACTTGCGACTATTGGTTTATCCGATGGTCGAGAAGAAAACCTTTCTACCGGAGTTTCTCGACCTCTTCATAAAATATGGTATGGATATCAATAAAAAATTTGGTGCGGTGGATGAACCAAGCTTGCTGACTATCTGCCAACGTGGTTCGGGTAAAGAAGATCAAGCAACACTTATCCAAGTGATGGAATATCTGCTCACCAAGGGACTCGATTTAAACCTTACCAATATCTACAACACTAACTATGTGTCCGCTGCGGCCATCGCCTGTCGAACCCAAGTACTTGAATGGCTGATTAACCAAGGCGGGGATATTTTTACCCATTGCGGCCATGATAATTCGCCTATTCTGCACAAGGCGATTTCGACCTACTGGTGGGACCAAATCACTGGCCCGATGCGGCGTAATACCGTGGAACTATTACTACGCCACGGAGCCAAAATTGAAGAATTCTCAGTAGATGAACAATTTACACCACTGATGTGCGCCTGCTATTACGGCGCACAATCCTGCGTTGAAGTGTTACTCGAACATGGCGCCAACCCCAATGCCATCAATGCCGAAGACACCACCCCAGCCCTTTGCGCCGTGATGGGCGGCAGCTCGAATGAGTTTCCTCGCTTTGAGTCAACGGCGGTGCGGATCTTAAGACTATTGCAGCAATATGGCGCTGATTTAACCGTAACTAATAGTGTCGGTAATAGCCCGCTGAGCGTGACTATGGAGCAGGAATATAAAGAGATTTTCGAAGTACTACTGCAAATCGTCCCCTACAGTGAGTCCCAACTTGAGCAAGCTCTGAGTAAAGCTCAGCCACAAAGTTATTTCCAACGTCGGCTATTACAGAAGCTAGGGCGTGAAATACCAGCAGCACCCACAGTTATCGACCATCACGTAGCGAAGCCAGAAGTCGCATCGCTTACGCTTGAATGTGGCACAACCCATGTGGAGGCGCCAAAACATGCACATACTCATAAACCCAGATTAGAGGTCAGTGATGCGGCGGTGGATAGAAGCCAAATCCCGACGCTATTTGATCTCAAAAACAAAGTGCTGCATTTCTTTAAGCCGATAGCCAGCGATCCAAGCATCACGGCTCAACAGTTAAACTCAGTTAAAGAACAGGTTGAACTATTGATTGAAAAGCTCGACAACTTTAGCTTTTTCCGCAATCAAGCGACAAAAGCCGAATTTGAAGAAGGAGTTCAGGACTATCTCGATGAAATGGTTGATGAAATCAACAAGGTTATCGGGGATGATTATCCCGCACTTACCGAAGCCTTAGTCGATTCCGTCTGGACGATTTTGCAATACTTTAGAGTAGAGATTGAAATCGAAACTGCGCTAAGAAAGCGCTTTTGGTAACAGTTAGCACCTTAGCTAGCAACCCAAGATAAAGCCCCTTTTATATCGTCACTTAAAGGGGCTTTATACTTTCGAGGTTAAGCCTAACCACGCATCAGCAGACTTAGCAGTCTATTCGCCAACATAATGGCGAAAGCTAAGGCTTAAACATCAGAGACTTAAACATTAGAAGCTTTAGCAAGCAGCAACTGGCTACAGATAATTTGACGGATCTGATTATGCAGTTCAAATACTCGAGCGCGATCATTAAGATTTAGCGATAGATTTTCCAGCATCACCAAATCCAAATTAAATTCGGGATAATGCAGCGTCATCGACATATAACCGGTTAAATAACCCGTATGACTGTATTCGACGATGCCATCGTCCTTATTGATCCTTATTCCATAACCATAACGCATATTCGGCCACAAAAATTGGATCTCGGTATACGCCGTTGTCATCCTTTGATAACTCTCTGGACTCAACAACTTGCCAGCATGTAATTGCTGCTGAAAGTCGGCATAAGTGGCCGCCGAGGCAATTAATCCACCAGCGGGCAATAACGCTTCATCAATTACCAGCTCAGCAGGTGCAATCACTTCGCTTTCCTGTAAACCAACGGCGAGTGAAGGCACTTTGGTGTGAATCACCTCAAGACTACCCTGCTCAGCACTCAGGCCATTAAGCTGGTATCGCGCAGCAAATTGCGCCACTTGCTCGGCAAAGGATTGGTGATTGACCTTTTCAAGCACTTGCCCAAGCAGTGAATAACCAAAGTTGGAATATTCAAATTGGCTACCCGGCTCAAATCGATTGGCCTTACCTAGCTTATCGACACCCGATGTATGCGTCAGCAGTTGATGCAGCGTAATCCGCTCATCATATCGACCGGGATTTAAAGCGTTTGCACTTGAATTTGTGCCCGCCACAACGGCTTTTAATGCCTTGTTATCTCCCTTCGTATCGCCAAAAAGGTAATGATTTAACGTTTGATTTAAATCGAGTTTTCCCGCATCGACCGCCTGTAATATCAAGGTTGCAGTGATTTGTTTAGAGAGCGATGCCATCACAAAGCGCGAATCTTTACTAATACCTTCACCCTTTTGCAATTCAAGCAGTGGTTTCCCCCGCTCAAGCAGAATGACACTGCCACTAAATGGCTGCGGCGAATCCATTATCGCCGCTTGGATTAAGCTCTTAATCTCCGCAGTCTTTGAGACAGAGGATGCTGTTTGGCTTTCAAGCTTAACTGACTGACCGCCTTGCGCGCTTTCCGACACAATCGCAGTTTCAAACGACTCACCAACACTATTGGCACTTGGGAATAATAACAACCCCGATAGCAGGGAGCCGATAACACTCAAACGCATGGGTTATCCTTAACTTAATTAGCAAATACTGCCTGATTAGAAAGCGGCCAGCTTATCATAAGTTTTCATAGTGTTGCGGCGTTTGAGATGAGCAATCAAAGTATGGATTGAGTTTTTAATATAAAGTCATTCACAAACCTTGACTGCCACTCGGCACTGAAGGATCCCCTCATAAATCAGCCATAGCATAGCCATATTTGAGCAACTGATTGGCGAATAATACCCAGGCCGCCAGCAATTCTTTCTCCGTGATTTGATAATCAGGCCGCCTGAGTACCTCCAA